>CAZVPJ010000074.1:0-8613 GCA_964629035.1 uncultured Thiotrichales bacterium
AAAACCAGAAGAAAGCTAATATTTATAAGGGTGTTATCACCCGTGTAGAACCCAGTCTAGAGGCTGCCTTTGTAGATTTTGGATCGGCCAGGCATGGCTTTTTACCTTTTAAAGATATTTCTAAAGAATACTTTAGTGATTCTAAAAACTCAGGCGAACGCTTTTCAGTTAAAGATCAAATACACGAAGGACAACAAATTGTTGTTCAGGTAGAGCGTGAAGAGCGTGGCACCAAAGGCGCAGCACTCACCACGTTCATGAGCCTAGCGGGACGTTATTTGGTACTTATGCCAAACAACCCGCGTGCAGGTGGCGTATCACGTCGTATCGAAGGTGAAGATCGAGAAGAACTTCGTAAAGCGCTCTCTGATGTAGAAATACCCGAAGGCATGGGTGCAATTGTGCGCACCGCCGGAGTCGGGCGCTCATCAGAAGAACTGCAATGGGATTTAAATTATTTAGTTCAAATTCACCAAGCCATTAACAATGCAGTTGACACACAAGACAAACCATTCTTAATTTATCAAGAAAGTAATGTCATTATCCGGGCTTTACGTGATCACTTACGTGAAGACATTGGTGAAATCATTATCGATGATCCTGAAGTCTACAACGATGCTAAAAAGTTCGTTGAGACGGTTATGCCACATAACGCTCAAAAACTTAAGTTATATGAAGATACCGTACCACTGTTCAATCGTTATCAGATTGAATCTCAAATTGAATCCGCTTTTGATCGTGAAGTAACCTTACCCTCGGGTGGTGCGATTGTTATTGATCACACTGAAGCAATGATCTCAATTGACATCAACTCTGCAAGAGCTACCAAAGGTAGTGATATTGAAGAAACCGCTACCAATACAAATCTGGAAGCTGCAGATGAAATAGCGCGACAATGCCGCATACGTGACCTCGGTGGACTGCTGGTTATTGATTTTATAGACATGATGGCCAATAAACATCAACGCGATGTTGAAAACCGACTGCGAGACGCGCTAAAAATTGATAGAGCACGTGTACAAATTGGAAGAATCTCTCGTTTTGGTCTACTTGAGATGTCACGTCAACGATTACGACCTTCACTCGAGGAATCAAGTCAAATTGTTTGCCCTCGTTGCACCGGACACGGCACCATACGAAGTATCGAATCTCTAGCCCTCGGCGTACTTCGATTAATCGAAGAAGAAGCGCTTAAAGATAAAACCAATACGGTTACTGCAATGTTGCCGGTTGATGTAACCAGCTTTTTGCTAAACGAAAAACGATCTAATATTGCGGATATTGAATCTCGACATCGTGTACAAGTTATTATCATTCCTGATCCAAACTTAGAAACACCACACTTTACGGTTGATCGAACACGGGACGAAGGCAAAGAAGTGGTTCAACGACCTAGTTACGAACTTATTCCTGAACAAGAAACCGAAACAGATTTGCATAAACCTGCCACTGCAGCTGCTGAACAACCAGCAGTAAAGAGTATCAGTGCCATGCCTCCTGCCGCACCACAGAAAAGTGTTCAAGAAGAAGCTAATCAGGGATTCTTTACGAATTTGTTATCGTGGTTTTCAACCGAAGAAGAAGAAACTGAAGAACCACCTAAAAGCACTAACGTAGAAAAGCGAAATAACAATCGCTCACGAGACGATAATCATCGAGGCAACAATAGAAGAAGTAATAACCGCTCTGGTGGCAATAACAGAAGACGTAATCATTCAAACAATAGACGTGGTAATGATAACCATCGCAAGTCTTCAAACAATCGAAATCGTAATAATAAAAACAATTCTTCTAAACCGGTTGCCGAGGCCAAAGCTCCTCAAGAAGCCCCTGTAAGCAGTAGCGAAGCTTCTAGCCAAGAATAGGCCAAGAATAGGCCCATAGTTAGTAATTAAAACAATAGGCAAAAAATAAATTTAATGCTCGCGCACCTAAGGTATTTCATTAAGTGCGTGAGTAGTGCAAATATAATTCAATAACCCTCGGCTAGCGTCTTCTACAAGATCAAGTACCGTTTCAAAACCATCTGTTCCACTATAATATGGGTCAGGAACTTCATGCATGTTTTGATCAGATGAAAAATCGAGAAATAGTTTAATTTTATCCGCATACACTTCATTACATTGAGACAATAAATCTGAATAATTTTCACGGTCCATTGCCAAAATTATTTCGAATCTTTCAAAGTCTGATCTTTCTACTTGGCGCGCCCTTAGACTAGATAAATCATAGCCTCTTTCGGAAGCAGCATTAATTGATCTTGAATCCGGTTTTTTACCAATATGGAAATCATAGGTACCTGCAGAGTCGACTATAATCGATTCATTCAAACCCTCAGTATCAACTAGATGTTGAAATACGCCATGCGCGGTTGGCGAGCGGCATATATTTCCCATGCAGACAAAAAGAACATCAATTGTAATGACCTTACTTGTTTTCAATTTAATTTTTTGCCAATGCGCGCAACATGATCCTGCCGCACGTCAGTCCTAGAAACCAGGTAAAGACCAGCTTCCATGCCTTACCTGATTTAAAACTCAAAGCATCAGAATAGTATTTTTTAACTTCTTCTACAGGCAAGTCATTAATGTATAACTGTTCTAGCGGTATGAATGCAAAAGCAATCAAAAGCGCTATTAGTAAAAAGACAAGGTGGATTATCAAAAACCGTACCATTACGAATATAGACCTCTATGCTCTAGTGTTAGCTTTTTGTTGAAAATAATAACGATTAAATTGAACCTGTTTTCATATAAAACCGGTATATGCGATGCAACTTTTTCACCTTCCCTGAATTTCAGACAGTTACAATCGAATCATTTTTATTTATTACCCTCATATATTAAGAATATTCCATAAATAGCTGTATTTATTGGATATTAACTATACCCATATATTGCATTTCGACAAAACTGTGAACTTCGTCACAATTTACTTGGGCCTGTTTTAGGTAGGGTATTCTAGTTAAAGATAATACATGACATTTTTAATCGTTATCTTTTTTAATTGATATCTCTAATTGATATCTCTAATTAATTCTCCAAGTTCTGGTATTTGAGATGCACGAAAATAATCCACTTGAAAGACGTTACGATAACGATCGACGTACATCTCTGCAAGCTGCACAATTTCCAATTATTACACGTAACGGCGTGTGCATTAGAAATGATCGCCGCAGACTACCTGATCGAAGAGTGGCTAAAATTGAAGTGGATGAAGCCAATGTGAGAGAAGAGATCTTTAATCTACTTTTTGAAAAAGCTGAAACCGAAAGAGCATAACGCGTTTCTCAAATCGTCTTTTATTTATCCCACCACAAAATACTCTAACCCTTTTCGAGCTTGAGCAACTTTCAAGTGCTGCGTATTAAACGAGACTAGTGCTACGAAATGGTTTGATAGTACAAATTTTGGGGATGATTAGCCTGGGCAAAAAAGTACCATCTTTCTGCAATTAACCCCACATACTGCAAAGCAAATGCAATCGCAAGAAAGGCTATAGATTGCTGCTTCATACCACTCACTAGTAAAATGGTAGCAACTGGAAATACTAGTATCAGGAATATCCATTTAATCGACTTGAAAAATATTGGGCCTGCATGATGGAAAAAATCTCGTGTATTTACGGACCCACCCATGAAACCTTGTGATTTTTGTTGAATCTTATTGTGTCGGATACCAATAGCCGATTGCATAGTCGACTTTGGTCTAAGATTGGAGTTACGGTATAAAGACCACACGCGTGTGACTAACACAGCTAACACTAGTGCGATGGCGCATCCACCATATAGAGTTACAAATTCAGGGGCTCGATACTGGGCAAGCAATGTAGCTAATACAAATCCAGAACATAAACCAAATAATGTAAAATTTATAACGGTCAAAGGGTGAGACCATTCTTGCAAAAACTTAATACAGGCATAGATCATTCCCGTGCATACAAAAAGCGCAAATGTAATTGCAACGCCACCCATTCCTACAATTAACGATAGATCCCCATCAAAACCTGTTTCAAGTCCGATATCCTTCAGTGAATAATTAAAGTGATGTATCGAACCATACACCACCACTGCACCCATCAATAATGGCAGTACAATCACTTCTCTTGATAACCATGATGTTCGCCACATGGCTGCCGCACGCCACGCTCGTTCAGGGTGACCCAAGTGAAAGAAAGAGGCAATTAATCCTGCAATTAAGAAAGCTATAACGATGATGCTGCCCAACACATAAAATTGATCCGATTGTTCAGGCAAAAACCCTAAGGCACTTATACTTTGCCCCGTAACCATGGCGACAAATAGCCCTTGACCTACACCGATTAAGGTCGTTAAAAATATAACGGAAAATGCTGGATTCATAGTTAATTAAATAAGTTTTATATGAAAATTTATTTTTTGGGGTAATTTAATCGTTGACAATTATTTTACCAACTAGTTGAATCGTCAAGTGACGGCTCATCAAAATTAGGTTTAGAAACTTCAACTTCTTTATTCAAAGGGTTATCTGCACGTATTAATTCGTCATCATTTATTGAACGTTGTGTTCGCCTGCGTGGTAAATAATGGTTTGCAGGTTTGGTGTTCCATTCCGGCATCAGGGCATAACCACCCTCTTCTCTTATGGCTACCGACACATTTGAATCTGGATCATGCACATCTCCAAATAGTCTTGCATTGGTAGGACACGCCATCACACATGCAGGCTTACGCTCCTCTTTTGGTAATGCTTCGTCATAAATACGATCTACACATAAAGTGCATTTCTTCATAACTTTCTGATGTTCATCTATCTCACGCGCACCGTACGGACATGCCCACGAACAATATCTACAACCTATGCATTTATCATAGTCCACTAGTACGATTCCATCTTCTTCACGTTTATAACTTGCACCTGTAGGACATACCGGCACACAAGGTGGTTCTTCACAATGCAAACAACTTTTTGGGAAGTGCACGGTTTCAGTGTTGGGATATTCACCCACTTCAAATGTTTGCACACGGTTAAAGAAATTGCCGGTTGGATCATCACCATATGGATTATCATCAGACATAAACCCTGAGATACCAGATGTGTTCCACTCCTTACAACTGGTCACACATGCATGACAACCAACACAAACGTTTAAATCTATCACCAGCGCTAGTTGTTTTTTACTTGGCTTCATATCCATCATTTACTTCCTAGATTTTCCGGCCACATACGCTAACCAATTTCGACGTTTTGGAGCATTAGGCTGAGGTTGCATTGCATTAAATTGTGGGAAAGTTTCCGGTGTAGTTTGATCATCCGCCTTGTAGACACGCACACGTACGTCATACCAAGCTGCTTGTCCTGTAACAGGATCTGAATTGGAAAAAATTTCATTCTTGCTATTCGGTGGCAGTTCTTCACTGATCACATGATTCAGTAAGAAACCTTTTCTAGATTCATTTGCATTCGGCGCCAAATTCCATGCGCCTTTAGCTTTACCAATTGCATTCCACGTCCATACTGTATTGGGCTCTACCGCTTCAGAAAATCGACACATACAACGCACCTTGCCCCAAACAGACTCTACCCAAACCCAATCACCATCTTCAAATGAATTCTTCTTTCCAAGTTGTGGACTTACATATAAATAATTGTGCGCATGAATCTGTCGTAACCACGCGTTTTGAGAGTCCCATGCATGATACATGGCCATAGGACGTTGAGTGATCGCATTCAAAGGATATTTATGTTTATCGATTGCTTGTGCTTCTAGTGGCTCGTAGTAAAACGGAAGCGGATCAAAATACGTTTCCACACGTTCACGTAAATGATCAGGAGGTTGCTTACTATCTGTTTTACCTTGTGCGGCTAAGCGAAAGTTTTGCAATACTTCTGAATATACATGTATAAGAATAGGCTCTGCATAACGCATAAGTCGATGCTTTTGAGACCAATTCAAGTAACCTTGATTCCAGTTCCGCATATACTGATAGGACTTAGGCAGTTCATGCATGTAAAAACAATTGTTCTTAGCATACATCTCCCACTGATTAGGATTTGGTTCACCGCGCATAAACTTCTCGCCGCCCTTGCCACGCCAACCTGCCAAAAAACCAATACCTGAACCGGGTTCTGTTTCATAATTAGTGATGAAGTCGGGATAATCGCGGAATTTCTTACTGCCATCTTTGTTAACAAATGCAGGCAAGCCTAAGCGACCTCCCATTTCAATAACTACTTCTTGAAATGGCTTACATTCCCCCAATGGTGGCACAACCGGTACACGCACTGCGTCTGCCGGCCCTTCAAATTCTGAAATAGGACGATCTAACATGGACATTACATCATGTCGCTCTAGATACGTTGTATCGGGTAACACAAGATCCGCGTAAGCAACCGTTTCTGAATTAAATGCATCAGCAACAACCAAGAATGGAATTTTATATTCACCTTCTTCATTCTTGTCGTTTAACATCTTGCGAACATCTTGTGTGTTCATAGTTGAATTCCATGCCATATTTGACATAAAAATCATCAAGGTATCGATTGGATACGGATCGCCTTTCCATGCATTTGTAATTACGTTGTGCATTAAGCCGTGTGCAGACAAGGGATGCTCCCATGAAAAACCTTTGTCAATTCGCACCGGTTGGCCATCATCATCTACAAATAAATCATCGGGCTCTGCAGGAAAACCTAGTGGCATACCATCCAAAGGTGTATTGGGCCGAACCGCATGAGGGGTGTTAGGTGTTTTCGCACAGGGAGGTATAGGCCTTGGGAAAGGCGCTTTATGGCGAAACCCTCCTGGCCGATCAATCGTGCCCAATATGGTCATCAAGATAGATAAGGCACGAATTCCCTGAAAGCCATTTGAGTGCGCAGCCAATCCACGCATCGCATGGAATGAAACCGGATTGCCTACAATCGTGTCGTGCTCTTTTCCCCACGTATCCGTCCAGGATATAGGCAGTTCAATTTTTTGATCACGTGCGGTTACTCCCATTTCGTGGGCAATACGACGAATATCCTCTGCCGAAATACCGGTAATACCTTCAGCCCATTCAGGCGTGTAATCTTCTACACGCTCTTTGAGTAATTGGAATGCAGGCTTAACTCGTACGCCATCGTTTAAGGTGAATTCACCCATCAATCTGGGATCAGCACCTTCTGTATGTGACACTACAGCAGAATTGGTTCCGCGATCCCACCACAACTTATTTTGTGGATCAAAACAACCTTCTTCTTCCGGAATTTCGGTTCGCAAAAACATGCCATATTCCGAACTCTCTTCATCTAGGTTTACAAGTTGAGCAGAATTTGTGTACTGAACTAAAAACTCACGGTCATATAAGCCTAACGAAATTATTTCATGAATGAGTGCCAACATCAGTGCGCCATCTGTACCTGGTTTGATAGGTACCCATTCATCTGCAATAGCAGAATAGCCCGTTCGCACTGGATTGATGGAGATAAATCTGCCTCCATTTCGTTTAAATTTAGACAGCGCAACCTTCATAGGATTAGAACTATGATCTTCTGCGGTTCCAATCATGATAAATAGTTTTGAACGTTCAAGGTCTGGGCCACCAAACTCCCAGAACGATCCACCAATGGTATAAATCATTCCTGCCGCCATATTCACAGAACAAAAACCACCATGGGCAGCGTAGTTTGGTGTGCCAAAGTTCTTTGCAAATAACCCCGTAAGCGCTTGCATCTGGTCACGACCCGTAAACAGAGCGAACTTCTTGGGATCCGTTGCACGAATATGAGCGAGACGCTCTGTCAAAATATCAAATGCGTGTTCCCATGAAATTTCTTCAAATTCGGCATCACCACGCTCAGTGTTAGGTTTTCTTAGTAGAGGTTTAGTCAAGCGCGCAGGTGAATACTGTTTCATAATTCCTGACGCACCCTTGGCACATAGAACCCCCTTATTAACAGGGTGGGCGGGATTACCTTCTATGTATCGTATTTCGCCTTCACGCAATGTCACCTTAATGCCGCAACGACAAGCACACATATAACATGTAGTAGTTTTGACTTCAGACTTGGGCGTGGAAGCGTCGCTCATATAGGTCTCTTGTTAATACTCGTTTTATTTACATTTAAGTGAATAGAGTATCAGTGGACAGAAAGATACTGGATAGCCATAAGGAAATATAATAACTAGTCATAAAATATTTTTATGTATTTGTATATTGAGTAAGATAAGTCGTCACTAAGCAATTTCCACCTAACAGTAATGAAATATATGCATGTATTGAATCACTCACCATGATCGCTAGATACATACAAATATATACTTCATCATTAATGTATCGGCCATTAATCTAATACATAAAACGACTCAATACATTAACCATCAAGGACACAAAGCCTGCCATTAAGCCAATACACTATGCTTGGTATATCAGCACATTTAATTCCATTGAATGATACTCGCCTGCACACGTCATCAGTATGGTTAAATGTAATGACGGATACATTGTTCACAGCTGTATTGCACAGCATTGAGGTGATCCCTTACCTTAGGCAATCAATTGAGTGGGCAACTAAAATAGATGTAGTGCAATAATCGAAATATTGAAATGAACAAAGCTGATAAAAAACTATAGATCAGCGTATTAATATA
>CAZVPJ010000075.1:0-8416 GCA_964629035.1 uncultured Thiotrichales bacterium
ATTGTAATTCCAATAGCAAAAATAATTGCATTATTCTGGTTATGTTGGAGTGTTTTTCATAAACATAACTATAAGCGCAAAGAACGTGCTCGATTGTTTCGTATTACTGAGTTCGTAGGGCGTTGGTCCATGATAGACGTATTTGTAGTCGCTATATTAGTAGCGTTGATACAACTAGGCGGAATATTAACCATCCAACCAGGCAGTGCAGCTTTAGCATTTGCTGGAGTTGTAATGATTACAATGTTTGCAGCTTTTGCCTTTGACCCAAGGTTAATTTGGGACACCAAAACATTTGAAAGCGGATCGCAAAATAATCAATATAGTGAACTAGATAACGCTAAATAGTATGACCAAAAACCATGCCTGATAAAGCCAATAAGAATGAAGTAGTCATTAGCAATAGAAAAAAGTTTCCTGCAATTTGGATAGTACCACTGATCGCACTCCTTTTAGGAATATGGATGGCCTTGAACAATTACCTAACTCGTGGCCCTGAAATTACGATCACTTTCCCTACAGCCGAAAGCATTGAAGCTGGCAAAACAAAAATTAAAGCACTTAGCGTAGATATAGGGATTGTAGAAAGCGTACAGTTAAACAAAGATTTAAAAAGTGTAAAAGTTATCGCAAGAATTCAACACAAAGCAGCTGCATTGCTTCGCCAAGATGCAAGTTTTTGGGTAGTTCGCCCCCGTGTAGGGAGATCAGGTGTATCCGGTTTGAGTACGCTCTTGTCAGGCGCCTATATCGAACTCGCACCGGGCCAAGGCAAAGAAGGAAAACGCAAATTTCGAGGCTTAGATGAAGCTCCCATCACGCCTGCTACCGTCCCGGGGTTACATTTAACCTTACTAAGTGACGACGCCAGCTCGGTTAGCATAGGTGATCCGGTGCTGTACCGTGGCTACACAGTAGGTCGTGTTGAAAATACAAAATTTGAAGCGGAAACACAAAAACTACAGGCCAGCATATTCATAGAGTCTCCATACGACAGCTTGGTTACCGATCACACAAGATTTTGGAACAGTAGTGGCATCACTTTTCAAGCTAATGCAAACGGAGTGACTTTGCAAACCAGCTCATTAGAATCATTATTAGTGGGAGGTATAGCTTTTGATCTACCCAGTGGAGCCAGTCCGGGTAATCGTGTTGAAAATTTTGATGAATTTAAACTCTATACTAATGCCTCAAGCATCAATGAAAACCCCTATGAGCATTATGAAGAGTATTTATTACTTTTTGACACATCTGTTCATGGCCTAGTAGAAGGTGCTCCTGTTCTCTACCGCGGTTTACGAATTGGTACCGTTAAAGGTGTTTCATTTGAATACTTAACCATAGATGAAACTAGAACCAAAGATCGTTCACCACAAATCCCGGTACTTGTACACTTAGAACCAGGGAGATGGCTAGGCAAAGATACTCAGGAAGCAAAAATTAAAGCTGTTGCAGATATAGAAAAAAGTGTGGCCGCTGGCATGCGTGCAACATTGACTGCAGGCAATTTGTTAACCGGAGCACTGGTCGTATCGTTCGATTTTTTTGATAAAGTAGATCCAGCCAGCATAACCACAATCGGTAATTACAAAACCATCCCTACGGTTTCTACCGGTCTAGAACAAATTCAAACCAAAGTAACCAATCTATTGGACACATTAAACGAGTTGCCATTGAGCCTTGTTTTGCAAGAGACTAACTCAACCATGAAACAAGTGACGAATACGCTGACCAAAGCAGATCAATCGATCAATGAGTTAAATAATATTCTCGCACAATCTGACACTCAACAATTACCAGAATCGTTTAATAAAGTCCTAGCCGAGCTTCAAACCACTTTACAAGGTATTTCCCCAAACTCTGATTTATATCAAGATCTGAGTAGCAGTATTGAACAACTTAATTCAACCTTAAAAAGTGTCGAGCATCTATCACATGAAATTGAATCCAAACCGAACTCATTAATCTTTTCTAAACAAAAAACCCCTGATCTACAACCACCAGCAGGCCAATAAATCTTTATTGCTTATGAAAGAATTTAATAAAATAATTATGTCATTACAGTTGATAGGTCTGACAGGTTTTATTGTATTGATCTCCGCATGTGCAAGCACACCAAAAACACAAACCCATTATTTTGTTTTAGACCCAAGTTCAAACTTTGGCCAACAGTATGAAGAAAACCAAAGCTCTAGCACCCGAACCAGCACCTCGCAAACTATTGAGTCTGAACACCCTATTGCTCTACAACCCATTCAATTGGCTAAATTCCTAGATCAACCCGGCATCGTATTACAAACTAATCAACATGAAATAGAAGTGGCTCATTATCATCGTTGGGCCGAGCCGCTGAAAAAAAATCTGCATCGCTACATTACCCAATCTCTTGGAATCGATAACTCAAATGAAACTACACAAATGCTTGAAATACAGTTTCATCAATTTCAAGGCACACATGAAGGGAATGCATTAATAAGTGGCTACTGGAAAATAAACCATGTATCACAGCCTTTTTCATACCAAGCACCGCTAACCAAACCAGGATACACAGAATTGGTAACACAACTTGCCCTGTTACTAGATCAACTTTGTACGGATATTTCGAACCAGCTTAGTAAATAAAATGGAAAACAACGTAATTCAAGCGACTAAATGGATAAAATTTATCTATGACTTTGAACTTCCTGATAGAGATTTATTTAGAAAACATGCCCTAGCAGGAAAAATAGTAAATTTATGTACATGCGGCTGCAATTCATTTGAAATTGAAATTAGTGATGATGCTGATCTTGATCCACTCTCTTCAGGTAGTGGCTTATTTTTTGAAATGGCTTTTAAAACAAATATGGATGATGTTGTAGATTTTCTTGTGTTCACTGATGACCGTGGCTACCTCTCTGGCATAGAGATTACATATGGTTTCGGTACACACGCCCCTATACCAAATGGCATCGAACTTCATGAATGCGTTCATTCTCAATTTAATTAACGATTTAAATGCGCAATGAATAAAAAACAATCATGAAATTTTCGCAAATAATAAAATCAGTAATCAGACTATGCTTGCATTAAAAGATTCATAAATAGATAAATTCAAATCTCAAATGAACGTTTGGAAAAATGATTGGGAAAAGTTTGTACAAGAGGTCGTAAAACATCATCTTGATGGCTTACATAAAGATGAAATCACTACGCACTTTATAGGCAATCAAGTCACCTGGTCTGGCTCTATTAGAAACAATGAACTTGGGCAGGAAAACACAAACTGCATTGCCCTCGATATGCCGGATGTAAAAATTAGACTATTAGATGGTAGCTTGATTGTTGCGAACTGCATTTTTTTATCGATGAAAACATCAAAGCTTGAATACTGGAGAGAATATTCTGCAGGAGACTCGGTTACATTCACTACAGATATTATAGAACCGCAACCTGACTTCCCTGAAGTCGAGGTATCCATATGCTCAAAAAATCCAGAAGCGATTGTGTCACTAGGAACTGCCAATGCAGCACCTGTTCTATATTAGATATCTGTTTTCTTTATTTACGCACATGTCTGCTTTCAGCCAATTTAGTAAGCACATGGATGTGCGCATATGAATCACATCAGTGACGATGTATCAAATTAAATCTTTTTTAGGTAATGTCCGCTTTCGGCCAATAGCGGTCATAGCTG
Source organism: uncultured Thiotrichales bacterium (assembly GCA_964629035.1). Classification (GTDB taxonomy): domain Bacteria; phylum Pseudomonadota; class Gammaproteobacteria; order UBA4575; family UBA4575; genus JABDMD01. Next base: position 3,677 of record CAZVPJ010000075.1, read on the forward strand.
ATCAAGTATCTCATCAGCAGTTCTCTGTGGTCTCGATTCAATCACCCTCATTCTAATTTGCGTTTCAATAATCTCATCATACTTAGACCTGTCTTCTTCTTTTACTACGAAGTACCCTGGCATCCCATCAACCCAATAAAATGCTCCGTAATAACTCAAACTTATTTTTGTTCCATTATCTAGTAACAAACTCCAATTGCCTTTTCTCATAATATTTTTGTTCGTCCACTCTGAATCCCTCAATATAGGGAGCAATTCACTAATATCCAACTCAGATACGAATGCTCTGTCAGAATAATCACCATCGAATAATTTTGCATTAGAAGAAGCATCTAGCACTTGAGTGGATGAAATGAGATACACAGGTCTATTAAAATAACCAAACAGATAGCCGGATATACCTACAATTAGGACTAGGAGAATTAATACGAAGCGCTTGTTTGATTGTTTCATCAATTAGCAATGGAAAATTTTTTTTAGTATTTCAAAATGTCTGCTTTGGGTCGTAAGCGGTCATTTATTATTTATCCAACTCTATTTCAGCAACTGGAACACCATGATCTGACATCACACGACTGGGCTCTCGTTCGGTTAATGACCAGTCAAACAAATGGTCATTAAAGATATGTTGATAGGTTACCTTGCCTACCCGTTTTGAATTGCGGTGATAAAATTCTTGTGACACAAGAATATGATCCAATACATCCCGTTGACCGTGATGTATATGCGTGTAGCTAAAATCTTTTAGATCTTGCCGAGTTTGGATTGTGTTGGTGCTGTATAAAAGTACATCCCAGTACAAACGTTTTATTTTTGCAGGCCATTTGAAATGGGGTGCTTGTCCAGCAATAATTTGGGTGCTAGTGCTATCAACGGTATCATTTAGATCACCCAACATAATGAGTGGCTGTCTATTCTTTTCAATGTCTTTAACAATGCAGGCCCGCAGTGCTGTGGCTTCTAAACTGCGAATTACTTGTGCTCGCAATGAACCCAAAGCACGATGGATAGGATTTTCTCGATCTTCATCTTCTTTATAGATAGGTCGTTTAGATTTCAGATGGGCGACATAAACGATAACCGTAATCTCTGAGCCTGGAATTAATATTTCAGCTCGCAGTGGTGGGCGTTCAAATTGTTTGATGGGAACATCAATAAGCTGTTCAATACCTTCAGGAGATTTACTCGGTATTTGAAAATCTGCAGTGGATGGAAACTCTATGATCGACTCATGATGTTTAATTTCAAAACGACTGGCTAAACCCACTTTTGGTCGTAATGCTTTGCCATCTTTCTCGTTACTATCAATTTCTGCACCCGGTGATACAACATATTCCTGAAAATGCTTTTGAGCTTGACCTTCTTCATGGCTAGAGAAGTGCTGAGAATGAGAAATTGCAGATTGCAAACTTGAACTGCTAAATACTTCTTGAAATCCAACAATATCGGCTTGGCTACGATCTAAGGTTTGCGCGATCCATTTTATTTTTTGTTCATGCTCCTCTTCAGTATGTGCCTGCAAATCATAATAACGTACACCCGGGCGCACCAGATTAAGCACATTAAATGAAGCCACACGAAAGTTCATCTATATAAAAGCACGCATCAAAATGATTAAATATTATTATTAGGGCTTAGTGAGCGTGTAACACTTCACCTTTTCGATGCAAAAAGATTGCACAAGCAACTCGAAGAAAAGAAGTGAAATTACTTACGTCTTTATGTGTTTCTAAAATTTCACCATACAAGACATTTATAAATTGCGGCACAGATTGATGTTCTTCGTCTGCCATTTGATCGAGGATTTCCCAAAATTCTTTTTCTAATCGAATACTGGTTACACACCCTTGAATACGAATCGAACGGCAATCACTTTCATATCGATCTTGTGGAGTCCCGGTATATACATTGCACATAAAACATGAACCTTATAAAAATAATGGTTTATTCATAGTTCTTATGCTTATTTATAGTGCAACAATTATATATACACAAGTAGTATTCACTTACTACCTGATATTTGATTAGGTTTTTATACTTAAATTATCACTAAAGAGGAAAAGCATGGCAAAAGTAATTCATTCAATGATTCGTGTGCTTGATGTAGCACGCTCTAAAGAATTTTATGAAAAAGCGTTTGGTTTAAAAGAAAAACGCTACCTTGATTTTGATGATTTTGCTTTGGTGTATCTTGGCAATGAAGAGAATGACTTTGAAATTGAACTCACTTTAAATAAAGATCAAAAAGAAGCCTATTCACACGGCAATGGCTATGGGCATATAGCAGTCTGTGTGGATGATCTAGATTCAGAACATGCACGCATTAAATCTCTTGGTTACGAACCCCAAGATGTTATTTCATTTAGCCCGGGTGGCGAGCTATTAGCAAAATTTTTCTTCATTAAAGATCCTGATGGATATGAGATCGAAGTATTACAAAGGCATGGAGCATATACATAAAACCAAAAAAACGCCTCACTAATAATAATAAATAAGAACGAGGCATATCGGAGGAGGTAACTATGTTAGACCTTGATCTAACGCGCCGCGATTTTCTTAAATCCAGCGGCACAGTGCTAATGGGAACATTAGCTAGTAGCACAGGTGTGCTCGGTTTGCTGGCACCTAGCCAGACTTGGGCTTTAGAGTTAACTAAACTTGATAAAGCAATCGGTAAAACTCTTTTGCAAGCCACAAGACATATTTTTCCACATGCAACATTAGACGATGCGGTTTATGCACTAGTCGTTAAAGACCTAGATGTAGCTGCTGCAGGTGATGATGCTGTTGAAAAGCTTCTTTCGGATGGTGTTAGCGAGCTTAATGCAGGCGCTGGTGGCGATTGGCTAGCTTCCGAAACTGACAAACAATTTTCTGTAATTGAAAAAATGGCTGGCAATGATTTCTTTGAAAAGATCAGAGGCACTGCAGTTGTTTCTCTTTACAACAATGAAATGGCCTGGGCACATTTTGGTTATGAAGGTGATGCCTGGAAAGAAGGCGGTTATCTTACACGTGGCTTTGATGATTTAAATTGGCTACCCGATCCACCTGCTGATGCGAGTCCCGCAGCATTTACAGCATCTGAGCAGACACAAGGATAAGGAGAAACATCATGGCAAAATATGATTTAGATGATGATGGAGTAGTCGTAATTATAGGATCCGGTGCTGGCGGCGGTACTTTAGCAAATGAGTTATGCCAAAAAGGCGTACAGGTTGTTCTACTTGAAGCAGGTGGACATGAATCTAACGAAAGCTTTGTGAACAATGAATGGGGTTCGTTTGGACAAATTTCATGGCTAGACTCTCGTAGTTCTTCCGGTAGCTGGCGCGTAGGTAAAGACTTTAATGGTTTGCCTGCATGGATTTGCAAAACAGTCGGTGGATCTACTACACACTGGGCAGGTGCCAGTTTACGTATACAAGATCATGAATTTAGAATTAAAACCGAATATGGTGATATTGATGGAGCCAATCTTTTAGATTGGCCAATCACACTTAAAGACCTTGAGCCGTATTACGACAAAGCCGAAAACAAAATGGGTGTTACACGTACTAACGGCATCCCAGGTTTACCGGGAAATAATAATTTTAAAGTCATGCATGCAGGTGCTACAAAACTAGGCTATAAAAATTGTCATACTGGAAATATGGCCATTAATAGCAAGCCACGTGATGGCCGAGCATCTTGCTTACAACTTGGATTTTGTTTCCAAGGCTGTAAATCCGGTGCTAAATGGTCAACCTTAGTTGCAGAAATACCTAAAGCGGAAGCGACAGGAAAACTAGATCTTCGACCTAAGTCACATGTGCTCAAAATTGAACAAGATAAATCAGGCAAAGTGAGCGGAGTTATCTATGCGGACGCAGATGGTAACCAGCATATGCAAAAAGCGCGTGCAGTTTGCGTTGCCGGTAATTCAATTGAAACTCCGCGACTTTTATTAAATTCTGAGAACAGCCAAAACCCGGATGGCTTAGCAAATTCTTCAGGACAAGTGGGTAAAAACTATATGCGGCACATGACGGGCTCGGTGTATGCGGCCTTTGAGAAACCTGTACACATGTGGCGCGGCACAACCATGGCTGGAATAATTACAGATGAATCTGGCAATGACACAAAGCGTGGCTTTGTGGGCGGTTATGAGATGGAAACTCTGGCATTGGGACTTCCCTTCATGGCAGCCTTCCTGGATCCTGGCGCATGGGGGCATGATTTTACTCGTAAAATGGATGAGTACAGCCACATGGCAGGAATGTGGTTAGTGGGTGAAGACATGCCCCAAGAGTCTAACGCAGTGTCATTACATGCTAAGAATAAAGACCAGCATGGTATGCCCACGCCTAATGTTCATTTTGATGATCATCCTAATGACATTGCTATGCGTGAACATGCATATAAACAAGGTTCAGCAGTTTATGATGCTGCAGGCGCTAAAGAGAACTACTTAGTTCCTCCTTACCCTTCTACACATAACCTTGGTACTTGTCGCATGAGTGAAAAAGCAAAAGATGGTGTGTGCAATGCACATGGTCAAGCACATGATATTTCTAATCTATTCATTTCAGACGGCAGTCAGTTCACAACAGGCGCTGCTGAAAATCCAACCTTAACGATTGTAAGCTTAGCTATTCGACAAGCAGATTACATCGCCAAGCAAATGAGTGAAAAAGCAATTTAGTTTTTTTCCCTAGACAACTAAAAGGCCTCTTAGACGAGAGGTCTTTTTGTTCCTTA
>CAZVPJ010000076.1:0-8274 GCA_964629035.1 uncultured Thiotrichales bacterium
AAGATGTAGCACGCTCAATGATTCAAATGACGCGTAACGCAAATAGTGAGTGGACTGCTCATGTGGGTGATACGGGCGTAACGTGTTACACATGTCACCGTGGCAAACCGGTTCCCACAGTAACGTGGTCGGAGATAGATGCTCCGCCGCATGCTAAAGGGATTAAACGTGCCGATCAGAATATAGCTTCTGCAACCGTAGCTTATTCGTCATTACCATATGACCCTCTTTCAGATTATTTAAATAATAAAAATGAAATAAGTGTTGCCGGTAAAGCGGCCTTGCCAAAAGATCCAGGTGCGACAATTGTTCAAACCGAAAGAACTTATGGTTTGATGATGCATATGTCTGATTCGCTTGGTGTCAATTGTACCCACTGTCATAACTCAAGATCATTTTATGATTGGGAGCAAAGTCCGCCTGCACGTGTGAATGCATGGCACGCAATACGACATGTTAGAAAGATTAACAATGAATACATTGATGGTGTCGCTGATATTTTGCCAGATTCAAGAAAAGGGCCAAATGGGGATACCTTAAAAGTAAATTGTAACACTTGCCATAGAGGTTTAAATAAACCTCTGCAAGGTGTAAGTATGCTAGACAGTTATCCAAGTTTAGCTAAATAAATTCACTGGTATTGAATTAGTTTTATAAATTAGTTTTATATTAGGGATAGTGCTCATCGTATGAGCATGAAATGGTTCTTAAGGGCTTTGTTAAAATTATCAAACGTTCTTGGAGCTATACGTTAACGTTAAAGAAATTAGGAGACTTTTATGAGTGATAAAACCGGTCTTTCGGGACTGACTGATAATGAAGCGAGTGAGTTTCACTCGATATTCGTTAGAAGTTTCGTTATGTTCACTGCTATCGCTATCGTAGCGCACATATTAGCATGGGTATGGCGTCCTTGGTTCTAACGTCTAAATTCTTTGGTTGATTAAACCTAATTTAATTAGTTTTAAATACCAAAGTTAATTAGTAAACAATTAAAGGAGAAGAAAATGTATAAGATTTGGATGTTATTTGATCCAAGAAGGGCACTTGTTGCCATGTTTGCATTTCTTTTTGTGCTCGCGTTATTGATTCATTTTATTTTGCTAAGTTCAGCAAAATTTAATTGGATTGATGGTGCGGTAGCGCAAACTGCAACCAATACTACTACAACATCTTCACTAAGCCATAAGCGCATAGTCTGAGATTTGTGTAGTAAGAAACTGTTTTCCTAGATGACGGTGCAAGATATAAATTACTGTTTATGTTCAGTTTTTGTAAAACACATCGTTGTCTTGGAAATCAAATTTCTTAATTAAATGTATAAAGAATCATGAAAAATAATAAAGTTGTTTCGTTTAATGATGAGAGTCTCATTTGTGTGGATGAATACGACAACATTATAGATTACAAATCTAAGAGTGAAATACATAAAACTAACGCTATCCTGCATAGAGCTTTCTCAATATTCATATACTCAGATTCAGGTGAAGTTTTGCTTCAAAAACGCAGCAATAAAAAGCTGCTTTGGCCAAATTATTGGTCAAATAGCTGTTGCAGTCATCCAAGAAAGGGTGAGAAATATTTAGTCGCTGCACATAGAAGAATGATGGATGAGCTTGGGGTAGATACTGAACTAACGTATCAATACAAATTTATTTATTCTGCAGATTACAAAGATATTGGAGCTGAAAAAGAACTATGTTCTGTTTACACAGGAACAATAAACAATCCGAGCTTGATTCAATTTAATAATAACGAAATTAAAGAATGTCGATGGTTTGGTATTGATGAAGTCGACACCATGATTTCAGTTAATCCTGGTCAGTTTACACCTTGGTTTTTGGATGAATGGAAGTCTTTACATCATAAATCATTACCTGAGAGATCAAGTAGCAAAGTGGCTTGTTAAGCTGGTATAGATAAAATAAATAGAGTGAGGTAACCGCTATGCAAATTGGAAAATCAATAGACAGCATTGAGGCAGTAAAAGAGGTAACTCAGCATGGCGCAAAAATTTTATACTGGATTGCTATGCTTTGGGGCTTATTAATGGTGCTAGCATACATCAACCTATCAAAACTGGATATTAACATGCTAATGCCAATTCTTCTGGCGGGTTTTGTTTTCTTGACACAGTTTAAAATGAGTAAGGTGCTAGCTTTATTGCTACTAGGCTTTCCAGTAATAAATGCAATAAATGTAATGAGTCAATTCGATTTAAATGGCACATTTACAGTGGTGGTGACTACATTCGTTCTTCACACCGCTTATTTGGGTTTGTTCTTTTATGGTTGTTTCAAAATAATCGAAGGTGTATTCGCATATCAACGAATCAAACTTGGTTTAAATTTTGATTCGAAATCATTGCTATCTCATTAAAGATTATGCGTTGCACGCTGAATTGCTATCCTATGTTTACTATCCTCAAGTAGATTGACTATGTTCTTTCACAACATGAATCGATTTAATTGATAACTATTGATTGATGTACTGATAGCAAGTAATTCCGCCTCTAAAACTTCTCAGGCCTCAGTACTTCAACCTGTGTCATAAACATTATCATCGCGTAGTTATTGTAATACTTATCTTTGACATAATGTGAAATCTCTGTGGCCATAGATGCTTCGCACACAATTTCAATTCTAATATTGCCACTCGTTTCCCAGCCGGCATTTCTAACCCCACGGCTACCTCTGCCGCGTGCATTACTTATCGTATAACCAGTAGTGTTTAAGTCTTCCAGGTCTTTTGTTAATAATGGTTCAATGGCTGCTTCGGTTACGATGGTTAATAAGGTTCGCGTATGTTGATTGTTAGTTGTCATATTTGTCCTTAAAATATTGCGTGTAATTTTTCTGCAAGTTGCAGGTAAAGCGGTATACCTACAATCACATTAAATGGAAATGTGATACCTAAAGAGGCTGTTAAGGAGAGTGTAGGGTTCGCTTCAGGTACTGATATTCGCATGGCTGCCGGTACGGCAATATAAGACGCACTTGCCGCGAGTATGCCTAACATTGCAGTGCCTCCAATGGATAGTCCAAGCATTAAGCCAAGACTGCAGCCGATTAATGCTGAAAACAGTGGCATTGCAATACCAAATAGAATTATAAATACACCATATTGGCGCAGACCGGCGATCTGTGAGGCCGCAATCAGACCCATCTCGAGAAGGAAGATCGCCAAAATGCCCTTGAAAAGGTCAAAAAATAACGGTTCGATAGACGATATCCCTTCTGCACCTGCAAACCAGCCAATTCCAAGGCCGCCTAAGAGGAGCACAATTCCTTTACCCAAAAACACCTCATGAGCGACGGAGGCCCAATTGGTTTTATGAGATAAACCTCTTGCCAATAAAATACCAACTAATATTGCGGGTACTTCAAGTAACACCAACAATACAGGTAAATGTTTTTCATAAAAAATATCTAATGTTCCAAAGTAAGCCACCGCAACGGCAAACGTGCCTACACTAACCGAACCATAATGTGCAGCTATTGAAGCTGCATCCGTTCTTTTAAATTTTCCGAGATATAACAGTACTGGGTATGCAAGTATGGGAAGTAAAAAACCCATTGCTATGACACTAATCATATCGGTGATTAAGGTTAAAAACGGTTGTTTGGCGAGTTCAACACCACCTTTAAGACCAATAGAAAGTAATAGAAGTATGCTCACAAATTCATAAATTTGTGAGGGTAGGCGCAATGCAGAGCGGGACAGGCCCGCTATAACACCTAGGATAAAAAACAGGATAATCGGGTCGATGAGTGTTTTCCTTTATTTATATTGAATTATGATCTGTTTTGATGATGATTCAGACTCTATAATATTTATTATGAGTAAAATTTAAAAGTAAAAATATATAATTGTTTGTGTCTAGATTATAGAGGTTTTGCTTTATAAAACTTTTGCATAATGATCGATCCATAATGTTTAGTAATTGTATTCTTAGTAGTCAATAATAATAGCAATGAATAACACTGTAGAAGATAGATACGTGTTTTAGTTCTCTGTATTGAATCGAATGATATGACCAATCTATTTTGATCGAAATAATTTATAAGTTGTTGTAATATATAATAAATATTCTTTATACTCGGCAATGCCAGTATTGTTCTAGTGTTACGTTGATAGTGGTAAAAATTCAGTTATACAGCTTATGAGTACGTAGCTTATTGCCTTAGCTTCATTTAGCTCGTAAATATGAGGGTATGCAATTTAACAAATTGGTTATCACTGAGCCATTCATACATAATTCAAAATAAATGCATACATAGTATTGAAGACATACGTGATTGGTCTTAATTAAGACAATTTTCTTTATAAATAAATTCTAGTACATTTCATCAATGCAATTTAAAACTTTAGTTGAAGCACTAACACATAATCGAAGTGAAGATCGGTTTATTGGTTTTATTAATGGTCAAAGCGAAGAGAAAAAAATAACGTTTAATGCTTTGTATGAGCGTGCGATTGGGCTTTTATTCTTTTTGCAGGATAAAGGTTTGCGGCAAGGAAATTATCTCATTTTAAATTTAAATGATAATGAGAAAATGATAGATATTTTTTGGGCTTGTCAATTAGGCGGCATTATACCTGTGCCTTTGGCAATAGGTATCAGTGATCAGCATCGACGAAAAATACTCAATGTATATAAACAATTACGTCATGATAATTCTAAAAGCACATATTTATATACAGACCGAAAAACATTGTTAAAGCTTCAATCAAGTACAGAAACTACTGATGAAGGATCCGTTTATGAAGAATTATCCAAGAATCTAGTGTTGACTGATGATGTAGTGGAAATTAATAAAGAAGGTGATCTAGCTACAGTTTTGCCAGAAGATATTTCGTTTATTCAGTTTTCATCAGGGTCAACAGGTAGCCCAAAAGGTGTTGTGCTAAGGCATCGCAATTTAATTGCAAATATTGATGGAATACAACAAGCTGCAAAATTCACAACACACGATACAAGTTTGAGCTGGATGCCACTTACACATGATATGGGTTTGATCGGTTTTCATCTTAACCCGGTAGTGTGTAACTATAATCATTACATCATGCGTACCGATTTATTTATTCGTCGACCGCTGTATTGGATAACTTCTGCAAGTGATAAAAAGGCAAATGTTTTGTGCTCACCTAACTTCGGATATAAGCATTTTTTGAATGCGTATAGTCGTAAAGGTGCATTAAGCGAAAATCCAAGTGAAATTGATTTATCACATGTTCGTCTAATTTTTAATGGTGCTGAGCCAATCTCGGTAGATCTATGTGAACAATTTAACAAGGAGTTAGACTCGTATGGATTACCTGGGAATAGTATGTTTCCGGTGTATGGGTTGGCAGAAGCGAGTTTAGCAGTTAGTTTTCCTCCTGTTGGGTCTGCATTGAAGGTTATTCATTTAATGCGTGAATCACTTGCGATCGGCGCAAAAGTGGAAGTAAATGAGTTATCAGAACTAACGACTACCTTGGTAGGGGTAGGTAGTGAAATTCCTCATTGTGAAGTTCGCATCAGCAATAATGAAGGTGGATCGCTGCCTGATGGGGTAGTGGGACATATTCATATCAAAGGTCAAAATGTTACGGAAGAGATCATCGGTGATGACGGATCTATCTTTTTTGATGATGGTTGGGTAAATACAGGTGATCTTGGTTTTAGGTCAAAGCAAGGTCTGTTTATTACAGGTCGGTTTAAGGAAATCCTTTTTGTAAATGGCCAAAATTATTATCCACATGATATTGAAGAGACATTGCAGAAAATTGATGGCTTTGAGCACATGCTTGAGTTAGGCAAGGTGGTGGTAACCGGTGTCTCTTCAAGTCAAAATGACCTCGAACAAGTTCTTATTTTTGTGTTACACAAAGGTAAGCTTGAAGACTTTCAAGAAATAATCTCGTTAATCAAAACTAGAGTAAATGAGCAATTCGGAATCGAAGTGCATCATGTATTGCCAATTAAAAAAGTCCCAAAGACCACCAGTGGTAAAGTGCAACGGTCTGCTTTAGCTGAGCAGTACCTTAGTGGTGAATTTAATGATGTGCTACGTGAGTTAGTGCCAGAAAAAATTGAAAAAAACGTTACTAATGATGCAAATGATGATGAAATAATTACTATTATAAAAAAAATATGTATGGAAGCACTTCCTGAGAAGGAATTTGGAATTAACGATAGTTTGCTTGAGCTTGGAGCTAGTTCACTATCATTAGTTGAAATACATTCTGGTTTGGATGAGGCATTTCCAGATAAAATAGAAATAACGGATTTAGTAGATCATTCTACCATTGCAGATTTAGCGAAGTTTGTTAAAGGCAAATTGCATTAGTCATATAAAGACTTCTTCTTTTTCCATCTTTTATGTATCCACAACCAGTCTTGTGGTTGTTTAATGATTTGTTCTTCTACCGCTTTGACATATTTGCTTGCGATTAGCATTGAGTCTTTTTCATAAGGAGGATGTGCGAGTTGTTTGAACGTTGCGATGTACTGTCCTCTGCCGGTTCGTTCCAACTGCATAAAGAATACTGGGTATTTAAATAAGGTTGCAATTTTTTCTAAGCCTAGATAGAACGGTGTGTCTTGATGCAAAAATGTGGTCCAGTAGGCATCATCTCTACGTCTGGGTGCTTGGTCAGGTGCAATCGCGATCATACGCGTTAGTTTAGCTCTCTTGATGAGGTCGGTAATGCACGTTTTTGCCGGTGTTAACGTTATATTGGATTTGGAACGTGACTCAAGAGCTAATTCATTTAGCCATTTCTGGTGTAATGGTTTGTATATTCCGTCTATTGGGTAATTAAAGTGTTGGCTTGCCGCGAGCATGGCCCATTCTTGATTGCAGTGGTGAGCAAGAGCAAGCACGACTGTCTGGTCATTTTTTAAGACGTTTTCGATGATTTCCGAATTTTTGAATTCGACATGATTGAGTAATTGTTCAGGGCTGATGTGTATGGTTTTAATTACTTCCAAAATAACATCACAAAAGTTTCGATAGTGTTGCTTGAGTAAAGCTTGATGATCTCTTTTATCAAGATCTGGAAAAGAATTAATTATATTTTGTTCAGCAATTTTACGTCGAAATCGAATGATATAGAAAAGTAAAATATATAATGGCCATGAAAAGCTATATAGAACAGGTAATGGTAACGCCGCAAAAGATTTTAAGATTAAGATTCTCAAGGAAATAACTTTCTATTTAATACTATATTTAAAGTTTGCTCTGCTAAGCAGGCTTTTTTAACTTCCATCTTCGATACGCCCATAGCCAATCATCAGGGTTTTCGCGCACTTGTTTTTCAAGCTCTGATATATATAAATTTAAAATTTGATTTGGTTCATCTTTAAAAGGTGGTTCAGCAAGCAATTTAAAGGTTGCTCTATAATAACCTTTGCGTGTTCTTGAAAGTGACATATATATAACCGGGTATTTGAAGGCCCGGGCTATTTTTTCAGTGCCGGTATGAAACGCCGTGTCTCGATTTAGAAAAAGTTGCCAGTAGGGTGTGTCATTTTTCTTTGGTGATTGGTCAGCAGCCATTGCCAGTGCGCGGGTGATTTTTGACCGTTTTAATGATTCTGCAACACATGTTTCCATGACAAGTGGTGTGACATCGAAGCGGGTGCGCAAAAAATAAAATAGTTTCTCTAGTTTTTCACTTCGTTGCTTGCGGTAGACTGTGTCTACAGGAAATTTTATGTGTTGCGAACATGCTAAAAGCGCCCACTCAAAATTACAATAGTGCGCAGTAATAATAATTACAGATTGATCTTGATTTAAAAAGTTCTCCAACACATGAGTATTTTTAAACTCTACACGCCTGCTAATTTCTTCTTTTTTTAATGTAAGTGACTTAATGGTTTCGGCCATTACCATGCATGTGTTTTTGTAATGATTCTTAGCAATTTTATTACACTCGGCATTAGAATATTCCGGAAAGCAGGCTTTAATGTTATCAAGCGCTAGTGTTTTTCTAACCTTGAAAATGTAGAATAAAAATAAATAACCACACCATAAAATTCCATATAGCACGTTTAAAGGCAGTAAAGATAAAACTTTAAGAAAAGGAATTAACATGCTTGTTAAGGGTTGGTTATAGAAGGCTATTTGTAGGTGGTAAAATTATAGCAGCGATATAAAGCATTTTGAGTTACCAAATAGGATGTGACCTATCTTGGGATTAAGAGTTATAAATTACTTTACTTTAAACTGGCAATTTATATGTATTTGAACCAGTTTATTCATGAGGTCCAGTAAAATAGAGCCA
>CAZVPJ010000077.1:0-1524 GCA_964629035.1 uncultured Thiotrichales bacterium
TCAGTTTTGCCACTAGCCGTCGGGCCCATCAGAATAATTACAGGAAAATCTAACAATATTTATGTTTATTGGGTTAATGTTTGCTGGGTTAATGCTTATTGACCGCGCTTAAATAATTTATCAAGCTGGTCTATGCTAAGTTGCACCCATGTCGGTCTGCCATGATTGCATTGTGCACTTCTTTCAGTGTCTTCCATCTCTCTCAATAAAGCATTCATTTCAGCAATATTTAATTTGCGATGTGCGCGCACAGAACCGTAACAAGCCATCGTTGACAACAATTCATTATTCGCTTGTTCCAACTTTTCAGACGTCCCATATACATTTAAATCAGCCAACACATCAAGCACCAGCTTTTTTACATCTGCTTGTTGCAGCAATGAAGGAATTTCACGTACCACAATGACTTCCTCTCCAAAACGCTCGACGTGAAACCCAAATTTCAAGAACATATCACTATAACGCTCCGCAAGTGCTGCTTCAGGTGAACTTACATCAATGGTAAGAGGCACTAACAATGTTTGTGTAGCCAAAGTGCCTTCATCATATGAAACCTTTAACTTCTCATACACAATTCGCTCATGAGCTGCATGCATATCGACCACCACTAAACCTTGAGCATTCTGCGCAAGAATATAAATTCCATGTAATTGTTCAATAGCATAGCCCAAAGGTGGCGCATCTTCCGCAGTGTGCGACACTTCCATTTGCGACGCATCAGAGGACGGCTTTAACAACACGTCATATTCGTTAACGACTTGACGGTTATAAGGTTGGTAGGATTCGCGAACCAGTGCCGGCGACGATTTATTGGACGATGTGTACACATCGCTTATCGCTGAACTTTGATGCTGTGCTGCACGAATGTAATCATCAACAATCTCGCGATATTGTTCCGCACCCTGTTGTTCTTGTTTTGGCATGGTTTCTGCAATGGCTTTGCCGACCGTATGCCGAATAAAGTCATGCACATAGCGGCTTTGACGAAATCGCACCTCATGCTTGGTAGGATGAGCATTAACATCTACTTGCGAAGGATCCATTTCAAGAAATAATACAAAAGCGGGGAAACGCCCGTGGTAGAGGACATCTTTATACGCAAGTTTAATGGCATGCCCTATAACTTTGTCACGTATCGCACGTCCATTAACATAAAAATATTGCAAGTCTGGCTGACTTCGAGAAAAAGTTGGCAAACTTATCCATCCTTTAACTTGAATATCCGTAGCAGAATTTTCTAAATAAATACTCTGTCCTGAGAACTGCTTGCCACATATTTGGCCAATTCGAGCAGAGCTATCATCCAAAAAATCACATGCATTAACTTCTAAAAAATTACGGTCGTTATGCTTGGCAACTAACGTTACATCAAATCTGCTTAACGCGATCTTCCTCAAAATACTATCGCAATGCTTTAGCTCTGTTTTTTCTGTACGCAAGAATTTTTTTCTAGCAGGCACATTAAAAAACAAATCATTCACTTCTACAGTCGTGCCGCGCATTTGCCGAACAGGCTCTATCTCT
>CAZVPJ010000077.1:1624-4007 GCA_964629035.1 uncultured Thiotrichales bacterium
ATTAAGTAAGAAGATAAGGTTCTTCATCATTTAAGCCAAACATCTGCTGAAAACCAGACAATCCATATGAAATAAATGCATCACGATCACTCCACTGGTCAGATTGATCAATAACAGTCCCTGATGGTTCGGCTTCTAACTGCGCAGCAAACACTCTAACAATATACGCACCATTTTGACTCGCTTCTGGTTGTGCTTTTTCGCAAGAAATATAAATTTCGGGTTCATTGTGCCCATCTTTAATACCCGCAAGCAAATAGTTGTAATCAATATTATCCTCAGATTCAATTTCTTCAAGTACTACAATTGTATACGCGCCATACTTATAGCGTTGCTTTGGTATAGCCGTGGAAATGTTTGGTTTATGCATAAATATCAAGAGTAGCCTTACCTGTGGACATGTTAGAATATAACCAGATTATCCAATAATGACCGTTACAATCCTATAGCGTTTTTTGAATAGCGCCCCACTAATCATGGCAAAAAAACTATTGCAGCTTTTCCCTCAACCTTCTGGTCAAGCAGATCAAGTCACCAAGCTTAAACAAGAACTGAAGAACTTATACCTTTATAAGCATGGCTGGTATTCAGCGAATACCAATCAACCAGTAGTGGTCGCTAATTTCCTTAGCAGCCTTGACGGACGTATCGCCATAAGCTCAACGAATCACACGCATACTGAGTTACCCAAATCCTTAACCAGTCAGGAAGACTTCAGATTATTTCTTGAATTACATGCACAAGCAGAATGTTTGATCACACATGGTGGTTATATGCGCGCTTTGGCAGCAGGCAAACTTGGCAATATATTACAATTACCCCGCACAAGAGAGTGCGAAGATTTATATAATTGGCGTGCTTTACAAGGACTTTCACCTTTTCCCACCATTGTAATCGCGAGTTCAAGTCTTGATTTCCCCATGCACCCATCATTGAGAGAACACCAACAGCAAGTCTATATTGCTACAGGCCAACAAACCGACATTGATAAAGTCAAAAAATGGCAAGACGAAGGCTTTGAAGTGCTACTCACCGGAACATCAAAAGCTGTTGAGGGGAAACCCTTAATTGATAGTTTAACCAAAAAAAATCTCAAACACTTTTACTTAATTGCAGGACCAAAAATGTTGCATACCATGGTGCATGATCAACAACTGAGCAAACTTTACTTAAGTTACTCACACCAACTGATTGGAAGTGATATTTTTAGAACTATAATGGATGGAGATACTCTAAAATCTCCCAAGCTAGAACTAAACTCGTTGTTTTATGACATAGCATCAGAAAACAACCATGGACAATTCTTTAGCCATTACACATGCCATTACAACAATAATTAGGAACACCTCATGATTGAATTTTTCTCAGACTATGGTTTATTTTTAGCTAAAGCCATCACTACATTGGTTTTTATATCGATTTTATTTATGTTGATTTTTTCATTGTCAAAAAAAGTACGTGGCGATGATCATTTTGAAATTACCCACTTAAACAAAAAATATAAAGCCATGGCAGATACCCTGCGCTTTTCATTACTATCAAAAAAGAGTCTTAAAAAAGCCAAAAAAGAACGAAAGAAAGAAGATAAAAAAGAACTTAAACAAGAAAAAAATTCAATGGATGCAGACAGTAAACGCATTTTTGTACTTAATTTTCTTGGCAACATCAAAGCCACTGCTGCACGTAACTTGCGCAAAGAAATTACAGCCATCTTATCAGTAGCGAATAGCAATGATGAAGTTGTAGTATGCCTGGAAAATGCAGGTGGCTTAGTACATGAACATGGTTTTGCCTCTTCACAGCTTTTACGTATCAAACAAAAAGGCATTCCTTTGACGGTTGCTATTGATAAAGTAGCGGCAAGTGGTGGTTACATGATGGCATGTGTCGCCGATAAAATTATTGCAGCACCTTTCGCAATTGTGGGTTCAATAGGCGTTATTGCACAGCTTCCAAACTTTAATCGATTGCTCGATAAGCATGGGGTAGACTTTGAACTCATGAAAGCTGGTGAGCTTAAGCGAACTGTCACTATGTTTGGAAAGAATACGGATGAAGACCGTGCGCACTTCAATGAACAGCTTGAAGATACACATGATTTATTTAAAGATTTTGTAAAAGAAAATAGACCCATCTTAGAAATAGATAAAGTAGCCACCGGCGAACATTGGCTCGCTACCCGTGGCATTAAACTTAAACTAGTAGATGAATTGATTACCAGTGATGATTATTTATTAGAAGCAAGTGCGCATGCAGAAATTTATGAAATTACCCACGTGCTTCCTAAAACCATAAGTGAAAAGCTATCTAGCTCAATGCAAATGACTGTAGATAAATTATTTTTTTCCTGGTGGCAGAAAGAACAAGACTCAAAACTCTTTAA
>CAZVPJ010000077.1:4107-6012 GCA_964629035.1 uncultured Thiotrichales bacterium
ATCCCAGAGAGCGTATCACCACTCTTGATCGTATACGTCGCATGTGTACGATTAGAAGACTGGTTATTGGCTAAAATAGCATTTGGCGGTGAATGATCTTTTGCATATCGACGCAAACCTTTAAGAATTGCGACTGCTAATTTTTGCTGGTGACTTGCAGTTTTTAAACGCTTCTCTTCTTGTGGATTAGAAATAAATGCAGTCTCAACCAGCACAGAGGGAATATCAGGTGATTTTAATACCGCAAATCCGGCCTGCTCCACTTTATCTCGCAGCACATTGCCTACTTTCCCGAGCTCTAGAAGTATATCTTCTGCCAAATCTATACTGGCATCAATAGTGGCCGTTTGCGATAAATCAACGAGTACAGATTTAAGCACATCATCTTTATTCTCTAAACTTACTCCACCGATTTTATCAGACTCATTCTCACGTTTAGCTAGAATACGTGCTGCTTCACTGGTTGCCCCATGTTGAGACAACACATACACAGAAGAACCTTTGGCACGGCGATTAACTGCAGCATCCGCATGGATTGAAATAAATATATCGGCATTTTGCTTGCTAGCTTTTTTTATACGCCCTCTTAATGGAATAAAAGTATCACCATTTCGAATCATGAAGGAACGCATACCCGGCTCATCATTGATAAGTTTATTCAATCTTTTTGAAATCGCTAACACAATGTCTTTTTCGTGCGTACCACCACGACCAATAGCACCTGGATCCTTACCACCATGACCCGCATCAATGGCAATCACCACATCCCTAAAAGCAGCTTGCGCATCTTGCATGGCGATCACGGGTTCAAGCCTGGGTTTATTGGGTTTAGTTACTTCATTAGAAGTCGTATTTGATGAATTTGCTGCTGAAGTTAAATCAATAACGAGTCGATAGGCCTTTCCATTTGATGGTGGCAACAAAAAACTTTTGGGTGATACACCAGCATTTAAATCAAACACCACGCGTAGTTTTTCACTCGTCTTTTGTGCATAACGCAATTCTTTTACGAGTGTCCCACCTATTCGTCTTGCTTTAATTTTGCCATTGGCATCACAGCGCTCAATGTCCAGCACCACTCGATCCGGATTTTGCAAAACAAACATGCTGTGAGTAACGGGTGAAGTTAAATCGAATACGATTCGTGTATCCGTAGCGCGATCTGCGATGCGCATTTCATTAATTTTCGCAACATTTGTAGCTGAAAAAGATGAAAAGCTCAGCAGCAGTAAAACCGATAGAGAGAAGTAGGCTGCGGGCTTATAAAGACCTGAAGCGGAGGGTACCCATATGGCCAATTTAACCAATCCTGATAACACCTTATTTAATGACCAACGCGGTTGCACGAGATGCTGTAGTCCTTACAACAAGAAAGCGAAACGAAAGTGTGACAAATATAGATAAAATTGCAAGCAATAACTCTAATAAAACTAATGACCTATATTGATTTATTAGTGCCTGGTCTCATAATTCATCAATAATCAACTGACCTTTCTTAGAATCAGCATAGTACTTCACCTCACGAGATTCATCGTGGTATTCAAGGCTGATCACGAGATCTGCTTTAGGCAACATCGTCCCGCCCCGTTCTGGCCATTCGATCAAGCAAATAACATCCGGCTCACCCACCAACTCGCGCACACCAATATACTCAAGCTCGTGAGGATCTTTTAAGCGATATAAATCAAAATGATATAGCCGCAATTCTTTAAGCTGATAGCTTTCAACCAGTGTAAAAGTGGGACTTTTGACATTGCCGTGATGACCGAGCTTCGTGATCAACCCTCGAGCAAAGGTTGTCTTTCCGCTTCCAAGCTCTCCCTCTAAATATATAATCAACGGGGGCCTACACAGCTTCGTAAATCTTTCAGCAAATTCTAAAGTGGCTGCCTCACCCACCAACTC
>CAZVPJ010000077.1:6112-8155 GCA_964629035.1 uncultured Thiotrichales bacterium
AATGTTCCACTGCCTTTTAAGACAGCTACCCCACCATATTGTTCTTGCAAAGTTTGCACGGCTTGCAAACGATTTTTTTGGATGTCTTGCGAAGAACATTTTAATAGTCGTGCCGCCTCACCGGGATGCGGGGTAAGCACCCATGATGACTTTTGCAACGCATCATTTGCTAAAAGATTTAGCGCATCCGCATCTACCACCATTGGAATTTCAAATTCCAATACGCGCGAAAACATTTCTATAGCCCACGCATCACGCCCTAACCCAGGGCCAACCGCTACAACCGAAACTTGGCGCAACAGTGCACTTAATTCTTTTGCTGTGCCCACCCCATGCACCATAAGTTCTTTGCATGATGACCATGCAGAGTTTGCATGATTTGGATGAGTAGCGACAGAAACCAAACCACTACCGACCCTTGCTGCCGCTTCCGCTGCCAACATTACCGAGCCAGCCATTCCCGAATTACCTCCGATCACTAATACATGACCAAAATCTCCTTTATGGGCAACGGCATTGCGTTTACCCAACACATCGTGGAGATCACTTAATTGAATAGACTGACAAGTTGATGACATAGATTGGTACACTTCGTTTGGAATTTGTAAATCATTAAATATGATCTTACCTGAATACTCACGCCCCGCTGCAGTAAATAACCCAAGCTTCAAACCCACAAACGTCACTGTGGTATGTGCTTTTATTGTAACGCCAAGCGGACACCCATTATTTGCATCCAAACCAGATGGAATATCGACGCTCAATTTTGGAGCGGAATGTTGATTGGTTAATGTAATAGCGGCTTCATAATCCCCTTCAACCTGTCGAGACAATCCTGTTCCTAACAAGGCATCCACAATCACATCGCAACCTACAAATGGTTGACACTCAAAAGCAAAACATAATCCACCCTCGGTAATAAAGTGATCATGGGCAATTTTAGCATCACCTTGTAATGCTCCATGATCACCCACCTGTATCGCTACTACCTTTAAACCCGCGGCCTTAGCCAAGCTAGCAATTACATACCCATCACCGCCATTATTACCGGTACCGACTAACACAATGATATGGTTCACCTTAGGCCAAGTAGTTTGTAGTACATTAAATGCAGATTCGGCAGCTCTCTGCATTAAAGTAAAACTCGGAATTTTAAAATCTTCGATAGCCATGCGATCAAGCTCTCGTACCTGCTCTCTCAAATAGATTTGATTATTAATTTCCAGCATAAGTTAATTATACGTAAGCAATGAATGATACAACCACAGATTTCTCCAAACTCGCCCAAGATATAAGAATCTGGAGCAAAGAGCTTGGCTTTGATGATATTGGCATTACCAATACTGAATTAAGTGATCACGAAACACACTTAATGAATTGGTTAGCCGCGGGCTATCATGGCGAAATGCATTACATGGATCAGCATGGCACAAAACGATCGCGACCTGACACACTCATACCAGGCACCATTCGCATCATCTCTACTCGCGTCAACTATCAAACACCCGATGCAACGGATGAAGAAGACGTTCTAAACAATCATGAACAAGCTTATATTTCGCGTTATGCACTAGGACGTGATTACCATAAAGTTATTCGTAAACGCCTTCAAAAACTAGCGGACAAAATTGCCAAAGAAGTCGGACCATTTGGTTATAGAGCGTTTGTAGATAGCGCTCCTGTATTAGAAAAAGCACTTGCAGAAAAAGCAGGTCTCGGTTGGATTGGCAAACATACAAACTTAATTAATAAAGAATGCGGATCTTGGTTTTTCTTAGGCGAGTTATACACAGATTTACCATTACCCATCGATCAACCGGTAGAAGAACATTGTGGCACCTGCAATAAATGCATTGAGGTTTGCCCCACCCAAGCCATTATTGCACCTTACAAGCTAGATGCACGTCGCTGCATTTCTTATCACACAATAGAATTGAGAGAATCAATCCCAGTAGAATTCAGAAAAGCCATGGGCAACCGTGTATATGGTTGTGATGACTGTCAATTGTATTGCCCCTGGAATCGTTTCGAACAAAAAAGTGA
>CAZVPJ010000078.1:0-8123 GCA_964629035.1 uncultured Thiotrichales bacterium
GAACTACACAGCAATCTTTATTTTTGCCAAGAAGAGTCCATACAGCATTTTAGCCTTGCACAAACGATACCGGGCCCTTTAACTAAAAAATTATCTGCTGCGGCAAAAGATAATAGTGTTGTTATAGTAAGTACCCTATTTGAAAAGCGAGCCGAAGGGCTTTACCACAATACAGCAGTTGTATTTGATACTGACGGCAGCATCGCAGGTTTATATCGCAAAATGCATATTCCTGACGATCCTGGTTACTATGAAAAATATTATTTCACGATAGGAGACATGGGTTTCACACCCATAAACACTTCTCTCGGCAAGTTAGGAGTGATGATTTGTTGGGATCAATGGTTTCCAGAAAGTGCCCGCTTGATGGCATTAGCGGGTGCAGAGATCTTAATTTATCCTTCGGCGATCGGCTGGGACCCAGGTGACGATCCAGATGAAAAGAAGCGTCAATTCCAAGTTTGGCAAACCATTCAACAAAGCCATTCAGTGGCAAACAATCTTCCTTTGCTTTGCACGAACCGTGTGGGGCATGAAATGAATTTGTCCAATCAAACCTCAGGCATAGACTTTTGGGGTCAATCATTTATAACCGACACAATGGGGACCATTGTACGTCAAGCTTCTTTGAGCCAACCAGAAACTATTCAAGCAACGATTGATTTAGCTGAATCCGAGCAAACACGGCAACAATGGCCATTTTTTCGTGATCGACGCATTGATGCCTATGGGCATTTAGATAAGCGCTTTATTGACGAAGATTAATGTGCGCTAATCTTGTTTTTTTTGACGTGTAAAAAACATATAGAAGTTTTGTATTGCAATCACTAAAACAGATATACCTAGCAGCATAACTAATAGAAGAACGATTGCACCAACATTACCCGTCCAATCTATACCCACAAGTCTTACTATATTGGTTTCTCGATATTCAACATATTTAGGTATGACACGAGATACAAATAAAGCAAAAATGAGTGTAAAAATTATCCCTTTAATCAACATTGATAATTTTCAAGCTGTTTTTTGAAGCTAGACGTTAAAGACAATAGAATTATAATTTAAAAACGCTATTAATATAGCATTATCTTACGGCTACAGAAAATAACATTGATAACTAAGTGATTTATGATCTATTAATTAAGATTAGCCTAATACTTAGACTTGTTTTCCAACCAATATAGTTACTGATTACTTATCAGCAATAACCTTATGCAGTTATTGCTGCTTCAACAGTTTCTTCTGGGACATGAACGTCTGATGGATCATAAGCATAAACACGATTACGGCCTTCAGTATCTGCTCGGCTCATTGCTTTTTCAGCAACTTCCGTTAGATCAAAACCACTCTTAATCCGGTCTTCAACGCATGACACACCTGCTGTTAAAGTTATCCGCAATCCTTCTGTTAAATTTTGCTCTCCACTAGGTAAAATATCTAGCTTCTCTACATCTCCACGAATTCGGTCTGCTAACATAATAGCCATATCTGGCTTTGTTTGAGTGGTTGCAATCACGATCTTATGATCATCATAACGGGCTACGATGTCAGATGCTCGCACGGAAGTAACCAAAAAGTCGCTCACTTTTTTCAAAATCACATCACCAACCAATGCACCATGTTTTCGTGTAACGTTCTCAAATTGATCAACTTCAAATAATATAATGGATAGTGGCTGATTATAACGACGTGACCGTTGTGTTTCTTCATCCACTCTTCGATCGAAATAGCGACGATTATAAATATCTAAAACTGGGTCAATGATGCTTGCTTGATCCATTGCAATAGCTTCACTAATGTCACATGTTGTTTGATACGTAAGAAAACATAACAGCAGCACAAACCCTGATACGGCAAAACAGATTGCAGGATATGTTATGGCATGAAGACCGACATTACCTGTCCAGAGCATAAACATATAGGCCACGTAGCCTACAATAAATCCAACGATAAAGAATGACAGCACTTTCCAGTTATTTCGCACCTCGCCCAGAGGGAGTTTTTTCACTAGATGTTGAATCGTAAATAGTGCCGCAGCATATAAACCTATGCCACATAGAAGTAAAATATTCGCTAATAGATCCATACTAATAACCTCTAAATCATCCTTAATTTAAAAGAGTTATGCTTGATAATATATTTCTTAAGGCACTAACTCACTTATTACGACATCTACAACCTCAGACTGATCAGTTTTAACTGATTCGACACTTCCAAATATGTCGCCACTCTGCATAATTGCCTGTCCAGTCTTTGAAATTCTGGCAATGACCTCAACCTGTTCCATACTAGACAAAGTCATACTAGGCATCATTGAAACAGAATCATCTAGGGTTACTGTTG
Source organism: uncultured Thiotrichales bacterium (assembly GCA_964629035.1). Lineage (GTDB taxonomy): Bacteria > Pseudomonadota > Gammaproteobacteria > UBA4575 > UBA4575 > JABDMD01. The sequence continues at coordinate 2,344 of CAZVPJ010000078.1, forward strand.
CAGGTAAGTCTCCAGCGGTTAATTTAACTAGTGCTAAAGGCATTTTTGGTCCATTCATTGAACGCGCATAAATAAAGAGTGTGTCGGACGTCACAAATTTATTGTGAAGCTCATCACTTAATGTAACGTTCACAATTATATTAGAATTTGAGTCTGAGTCTTTTTCAGTCCCATCTTTTTGTTGATCAAGTTCAACGACTTCAAGACCTGCTTTTTGCTTAGCATCATTCAAATATTTAACGAGGGCTGATCGAACATCTGCTTGATCATTCGGCACTTGTTGCAGTAACTTTTCCAGATACTCAACAGATTCTTTATAATTTTGTAATTGGTAAGATGCCAGACCGGCATACCATAAGCCACGCTCATTATTTGGGCTGATTTTTAACGCTTTAGTAAAAAGCGTCATTGCACTTTGATCAAATTGATTGCCCGCAGCAAGCCCTTTTGCTTCACCATACGATATTAAAATATCAGGGTTAGCGCCATCAGATAATTCATTGGCTTTGTTATAGGCATCAGCAGCATCCTCAAAGCGCTTGGAAACCACATACGATCGCCCTAACATTTGCCAACCCTCTATATTATTAGGATCTTTTTTTAATTTCCCCTCTAGCTCAGCAATCGCCCTATCAATATCTGGCATTTGAGTTTGTTGTGAAGCCATTTTGGCTTTAAATTCTGGGTCAAGAGAGATCAAGCCGTTGTCTAATTTCAAATAAGTAAACACCGCGATAACTGGCAAGAATAGTAAAACGATAATCGGTAGAACTTTATTATTTCTGTTAACAACCTCTTCTTTATAGTCTTCTAAGTCATCGATAAGAGATCGCTCAAGATCAGATTTAGCAATATTGAATTGCTCAATTTCAATTAAATCATTGTCCCGATCACTTTCCAGTTCCAAAAGCTTTTTTTCATACACTGCTCGATTGATTTTTTTACGATCAAGATCTTTGGGAGCTTGTTTTGACAGTAATGAAGGTAAAATAATTATCAGAGCGATAATTATTAGCAATGCACAAACAATCCAAAAATTTAACATTCTGTAATTATTCTTTTGTATCTTTTAATATTGAGTCTAGCTTGTTCTTTTCATCATCAGTAAGAACATTCTTTGAAATAGTAGTTTGCTTTCTCACCATCACAAGCACTAAAAATAAGATCACTAGGAGAAATATAAAAGGCCCAAACCAAAGCAAATACGTTTTAGGCTTGACCAATGGCTTGTATAAGACAAAATCTCCATAACGATCTGCCATAAAATCTATAACTTCTGAATTTGTTGCGCCGTTAGTAAGTAATTTATTTACTTCAAAACGAAGATCATGTGCTAATTCTGAATCAGACTCTTCAATGGTTTGATTTTGGCAAACCAAACAACGTAACTCACTAAGTAAATCATGGTAACGCTCTTCATATTCCGGCAATACATCTACTGGCTGCATAGCAGACAAAAGATTCGAAAACATCATCAACACCAAGAACATCACTTGGCGAGTTCTGATTTTATATAAATAGCTATGATTCATTTTTTAATTCTAGTATCAAAGGCTGTAGCTTATTATCCAAATCATTCAGCGTAAGTGGCCCAATATGCTTAAAACGGATCGTTCCTTTTTTATCGATTAAAAATGTCTCAGGTGCCCCATACACTCCCCAGTCAATCGCCACTCGACCCGCCTCATCAAAAGCGTTAGCAACAAACGGGTTGCCAAAATCTCTTAGGTACACTCTTGCTTGAGCCGCATCATCTTTATAATTTAATCCATATATAGGAGCGATATCTCTTCTTGCCAACTCTAATAACGCTGGATGCTCCTGTTTACAGGCAAAGCACCATGTGGCCCAAACATTTAAAACTGACACCTTTCCAAGAAATTCATTACTAGTAAATTGAATCGAATTATTTTCTAATGTTGGCAATGTAAATTCTGGCACAGATTTACCAATCAAAGGCGATGGGACTTCAGAGGGATCCTTATATAGACCAATAAAAAGAAATCCACACAACACAAAGAAGAGTATTACAGGCAATAGGTACTTAATCATAAAATTTCAATCAAGTAGTTGCTTGAGCTGCTTGTTCGCCTTTGATAGGTTTTACTGCAACCTTCTCACGCTTTAATTTCAGTCGATAACGCCTATCTAATGCTGCTAGCAACCCGCCGAGCGCCATCAGCGCTGACCCTAGCCAAATCCATTGAATGAATGGCTTGTAGTACAAGCGCATACCCCAAGCTTCATTATCGATTTGTTCACCCAAAGCAACGTAAATATCACGCAAAAAACCTGTATCAATGCCTGGCTCAGTCATCGGATTTTGTTGTACTAAATAAGTACGCTTCTCAGGCAATAAAGTGGCAACGAGTTTATTATTTTTATAGACGCTTAAAGAGCCTTGCTTGGATGAATAATTCGGTCCTTGTATATTTTTGACACCATTAAAACCGAACTCATACCCCGCCATTTCGACTTTTTCACCGATGCGCATAGGTACTTCTTTCTCTTCTTCAAAGGCACTAACAAAGGTAACACCCAGAACAAAAACACCAATACCAATATGTGCGACCACCATCCCATACGTCGCACGTGGAATCTTTTTAAAACGCTGCAAAGAATTTAGTTTTGCATCGTTACGGAAAATATTCTTAAACAAATAGTATAGCGCTGCACAAATCGACCATGCCGCTAAAGTGATTCCTAGTACTACTAATATAGAAGTTTTTCCCGCTACGATATAAGGCAATGCCAAGCCTACAAGCAATCCAATAATAATAATCTTGAATAATTTCTTTAATGTCTCTGACAAGTTTGCTTTCTTCCATCGCAGAAATGGTCCAACACCGATAATAAACACCAAGGGAAGCATCAAGGGTGCAAATACAGCATTAAAATATGGTGGTCCAACCGAAATCTTTCCTGCATTTAAAGCGTCTAAAAACAACGGGTATAGGGTGCCAACCAGAATAGTGAACATGGCCACCAACAATAAAACATTATTTAGTAAAAGAGCGGTTTCTCTAGAAACCAATTCAAACTGCCCAATTGACTTTATCTTGGGAGCACGCAACGCATATAGCAGTAGCGATCCACCAATAACAATAGCCAGAAACAATAGAATATATACACCACGTGCAGGATCGGTGGCAAACGCATGTACAGACACCAGCACACCAGAGCGCACCAAGAATGTACCTAATAGGCTTAGTGAGAATGCCAATATCGCCAGCAATACGGTCCAGTTTTTAAAACTAGAGCGTTTTTCAGTTACGGCAAGTGAATGAATTAAGGCTGTACCTACTAACCAAGGCATGAAGGAGGCATTTTCGACAGGGTCCCAGAACCACCATCCACCCCAACCTAGTTCGTGATATGCCCACCAACTCCCAAGTGCGATGCCTATTGTCAAGAATACCCATGCCATAGTGGCCCATGGTCTTGACCATCGAGCCCATGCAGAATCTAGTTTACCGCCCAACAACGCTGCAATAGCAAATGCAAAGGCTACTGAAAATCCAACATACCCCATATATAACATGGGTGGGTGTATCACCAAGCCAGGGTCTTGTAATAAAGGATTTAAATCTTTGCCTTCAAGTGGAACAGGAAAAATCCTTTCGAATGGATTAGAAGTAATCAGTGTAAATAACAAAAAACCAACACTTACAAAACCCATAACACCCACTACTCTTGCGACCATTACGTTTGGAAGACTGCGACTAAATATAGTTACCGCTAACGTCCAAATACTTAGCATAAGTACCCACAACAATAACGACCCTTCATGCGCGCCCCAAACTGCAGATATTTTATATTGTAACGGTAATGCAGTGTTTGCATTATTTGCTACGTATAAAACCGAAAAATCATTTTTAATAAAACTATACGTTAAGCAGATATAGCTGATCACTATAAATAAGAATTGCCCGCGAGCTGCTGGTTTTGCAACTGCAATCCATTGACTGGTGTTGGTTTGGGCACCGACTATTGGCACTATGGTCTGCACCAGTGCCAAGCATAGTGCAATAATTAACGCAAAGTGTCCGACTTCTGGAATCATAATGAATTGATCTCTATTTTTAGCGGGGTATCTAGCAAGCTAACTAAAATTTTTCTTAATAATTATTCTTGGGGATATTTTCCGGATGTGCCGCACCTGATGCTTTGAGGGCATCGGCCACTTCTGGAGGCATATAGTTTTCATCATGTTTAGCCAGAACTTCTTGCGCGACAATTATACCATCTGAATTTAGTTTGCCTTGAGCCACAATGCCTTGTCCTTCACGAAATAAATCAGGCAACAATCCCTTATACCTCAATGTTACCGTTCCTGATGTGTCGGTTAAATCAAACTCAGTTGTAACACCGTCATCAAAACGATTAACGCTGCCTTCTACCACCAATCCACCAACTCTGAACAACTTGTCTTGCGGCGCTTTACCTTCTGCAATTTCAGCTGGTGTATGGAAATAAGTTTTATTTTTCTGCAAAGCATACACACCTAACGCGGTTGCACTACTAAATCCAAGAAATAGAATGCAGATAAATATTAAACGTTGTTTTCTCTTAGGTCTCATAATTTTGTTTCTCGTTCATTTTTACCTTACTGAAAAATTACCTTAGGTAATCATTCTTCTAAACTTTCTTTAATCTCTCTAATTAGTTTTTTCTTACGGCTATTAGCCAATGCAATCGTTAAAAATAATGCCGTTAGCGTGATTCCATAAGAACCCCACACAAACATCCATTTGCCATCCATATAGAAAAATTCTTGCATAGTTAACCTTCAGTAATGAGTTGCTTAACCCACTTCGATGCGCGTTCACGCGATATAATTTCATTTCTTATTCGCATAAATAAAACCCAACCAAAATACACCTTAAAAGCAACTGCCATAATTAACAATGGGTATAACATGCTTGGATCCATTGATGGTTTATCAGAAATAATATCCATATTCGGTTGATGTAATGAATTCCACCAGGTAACGGAATAATGAATAATGGGAATATTCACGACACCAACTATAGACAACATACTTGCAGCTTTTGCGGCGACGCGCTTATCCTCGATAGATGAATAGATGGCTATTACACCAAAATATAAAAACAAAAGAATCAGCTCAGAAGTTAAACGTGCATCCCATGTCCAGTACGTTCCCCAGGTTGGCTTTCCCCAAAGCATTCCTGTTACTAGCGCTAATGCAGTGAAAACAGCACCGATAACGGCGCATTCAGACACTACAATTTCTGAAATTTTTGTTTTCCATACTAATGCTACAAATCCAGCACATGCCATTACTACATAAACAAACATAGACATCCAGGCGGCGGGCACATGTATAAATATGATTCTGTATGACTCACCTTGTTGATAGTCTGTTGGTGCAACCACTAAGCCCCAATATAAGCCTATCGCCGACAATATCAATGTAATGGCACCTAACCACGGCACCCATTTCCCTGACCATTGATAGTAATATTTTGGTGAAGATAATTTATGAAACCATTGCCACATTTTTTTAACTCATACTAATTTTTAACGACGCACTAATTGCCAAAGGCGCCAAAATTAAGGCCAATATTAGACCTGCGCCTAACAGTGCCACATGCCCTGAATAAGGCAAACCCTCTATCGCAGCACTCACCGCACCCGATGCGAATATTAATACAGGTATATACAAAGGCAGCACTAGCAACCCCAATAATACACCACCACCGCGCAATCCTGCCGTCAATGCCACGCCAATCGCACCAATTAAGCTGAGTATCGGTGTA
>CAZVPJ010000079.1:0-6606 GCA_964629035.1 uncultured Thiotrichales bacterium
AACCTCCTCATATTTAATTTAGTATAAACAGTATATGTCTACTACAAATTTTGAAACGCTAGTATCTTTATATAGAAGATTAGGAATTGTTGTTTTAGAGCAACGACAGGATAAGAGTATTTACCTAATCTCTCCTGAGCCTGAATGGTTTTCGTTGTTGGTAAAGTTGGACGAAGAGGCTGGTGATGGCCGAGTTCATTCCATTACATCCAATGTTTTACACTCTTTTGTTGAAGAAGAAGTGCATAAGATGTGGGTTACTGCAAAAGAATCCAAAATTTCACCTATCTGGATTGAGCTAGATGCAACAGAAAAAAGCATGCCATTTGAAGTTACAGCACTACGTCAGGTTGATAGGATGTTACTCATCATTGAGCATGTGCCTAATGCATATGAAACTAAGCAGTCTCAAGCAAAACAAGCGCGTGAAAATGATTTACTGAAAAGTTTATTAGAGGATAAGAAAGCTGCTCAAGCACAAAAGATTGCATCACGTGAAACAGAGCTAGAGCAGGAGATTAATGAAAGGAGAGCGCTAGAAAAACAGCTTACACATTTGGCTTTTCATGATGCGCTTACAAATTTACCTAATAGAACATTATTTACCGACAGATTACAACGAGCTATAGCAGAAGCAGAGAGGAAAGATGAGTCTGTTGTCGTGATGTTTATTGACTTGGATGATTTCAAAAAAGTAAATGATTCATTTGGTCATCACGTGGGTGATAAAGTTATTCAGGGAGCAGCATTACGACTAAAAAAATGTTTGCGTGATATAGATTCTATAGCGCGGCTAGGTGGCGATGAATTTACTTTGTTAGTGCCGCATATGGGTAGTCATGAAGATATAGAGATAATTGCACGTAGACTCATTGAATCTCTGGATGATCCAATTGTAGTGGAAGGCACTGAATTTCGTATGTCTATTAGTATTGGGATATCAGTTTTCCCTAATGATGCTAATAACGAGGATAGCTTGCTGCGAAATGCTGACACCGCTATGTACTTTGCCAAACATACCAGAGGGCCTAGCTATAAGTTTTATGTTCAAGACATGGGAACATCACCTTCAAAACGTCTGGCACTAGTCTCTGATATCGAATTTGCTTTACAACAGAAAGAATTTTTCCTGATGTATCAGCCGATTATTAACATAAAAAGTATGGAAGTAGTGGGCGCTGAAGCGTTGATAAGATGGCGACGCTCAGATGGTGAAATAGTAGAACCTGAGCGTTTTATACCGCTTGCGTGTGAATCCGATCTGATTATTAAAATTGGTTCATGGGTGATTGAGCAGAGTTGTAATCAGCTTAGAAATTGGCGTGGAATTTTTGGTGATACGTTCAGAATGAATATTAATTTGTCTGTGCGCGAGCTAGAGTCGAATAAGTGCAGGGATAAACTAAAAAAGCATATGCAAGAAATGCATCTACCACCAGATTCATTAGAGATCGAAATCACGGATACCGTGCCTATCGAGAAATCTAATATTATGCCAATGAATATTGATTTTCTTAAATGTTTGCACGTATCAACTGCAATTAACCGCTTTGGTGACAGACAAACTTCATTGAAGTCGATTAAAGCGCTAAATTTGAACTCCATTAAAATAGATCGTTACTTCCTGAATGAAATTGAGTCGGATCAAGATAGTTATGATGTTTTTAAAGGAATTGTTGGTCTAAGTTTGTCATTATCTAAAAACATCTTGGTTGAAGGGGTGGAGACACAAGAACAGCTAGAAATTATTTGTAATATGGATATTGATGAAGCGCAAGGGTTTTTCTTTACGCAACCACTAGAATCACACTTTTTTGATCAATGGATGAAAGAATTTGAAATGAAGCAGAAAACCCAATTAAAGTTGGTTGAAAAAAGAAATCTTAGTTAGTATTTTGGTTTTCTGAAGTGTAGTGTTGCGCGACATATTCATTCAGGATTGTTTTAAATTCTTCGGCAATTTTTTCACCTTTTAATGTAGTGAACTTATCGCCATCTACATATACGGGGGCTATGGGTGCTTCACCGGTACCAGGCAGGCTTATGCCGAGGTTTGCGTGCTTGCTCTCACCAGGACCATTCACCACGCAACCCATAACAGCAACTTTCATTTCTTCAACGCCGTTATATTGCTGTTTCCATAAAGGCATCTGGTTTTTTAGGTAGTCCTCAATATCTGCTGCCAAGTACTGAAAGTATTCACTTGTTGTGCGTCCACATCCAGGGCAAGAAGTAACCTCTGGAGTGAAGGATCGTAAGCCCATCATTTGTAAGATCTGTTGCCCGACAATGACCTCTTTAGTGCGTGCACCACCCGGCTCAGGTGTGAGTGAAATGCGAATGGTATCGCCAATGCCTTGTTGTAATAAAATTGAAAGTGCAGCAGTAGATGCAACAATCCCTTTGCTGCCCATGCCAGCTTCTGTTAGACCAAGGTGCAAAGCGTAGTCACAGCGTGTGGCGATATCACGATACACGCGAATTAATGCTTGCACTTCGCTGAGTTTGCAAGAAAGAATAATTTTATTATGCGCAAGACCAATTTTTTCAGCAAGCTCTGCGCTTTCTAAAGCAGAAGTGATTAACGCTTCATGCATAACCTCTTGAAGTGTTTTGGGTTGAGAGGCTGCTTTATTCTCATCTAGCATTTTTGCTAATAAATCTTGATCCAAGCTTCCCCAATTTACGCCAATGCGAACAGGCTTGTTATTTGCACAGGCTATTTCAATAATTTCACTAAATTGTTTGTCACCACGTCCTACATTGCCTGGGTTGATGCGATATTTATCTAAAGCGGTTGCACAATCAGAGTATTTAGTTAGTAAGCGACTCCCATTAAAATGAAAATCGCCAACAAGAGGTACATCAATGCCAGCACGGTTAAGTTGTTCACGAATGAAAGGGACTGCTTTTGCAGCATCTTTGTTATTAACAGTGATGCGCACTATTTCAGACCCAGCTTTCGCTAAATCCATTACTTGCTTAACAGTCTTATCAACATCAGCGGTATCAGTATTGGTCATTGATTGGACAACAATAGGAGAATGGCCTCCTACAGTTACCTTGCCGACTTCAACTGCGGTACTATTGCGTCGAAAATTCATTGCACTCATAGTATGACTAGACCTGAGATAATTGATTAAAACAAACCAATATCTTAACTCATTCCGATCTTTTTGCGGGTAGAATTAGATTGTTTTCTCTTAAAAATAATTCGAATATTCCTAAATTATGTTATGTACTGGCAAAATAAGTTAACCCTACAATCTGTAGGTAGGGGCACCTATGAAATCACCAATAATATCGAAAAGATGGTACAAGATTCCGGTATCCAAGTAGGTATGTGCAACATATTTATCCAACATACGAGTGCATCACTTATTATAAGTGAGAATGCAGATCCTTCAGTACGGGATGATTTGGAAACCTTTATGAAAAAAATATGCCCCGATGGCGATTCTATGTTCACACATGTAGCAGAAGGGTCAGATGATATGCCTGCGCATATTCGTACAGTTTTAACGCAAACCGAATTAAATGTACCTATTGTAGATGGTAAATTTGGCTTGGGGGTTTGGCAGGGTGTGTATCTTTGGGAGCACCGAACGAACGGCCATCAAAGACAGGTTATTGTTACTGTGCAAGGTCAATAAGCAATGGTCACTAAAAAATGAAATGGCTTTCTAATATACGCAGTGTTGTTTTTGATTTAGATGACACATTATGGCCATGTGAACCGACTATATTAAATGCTGAAGTCAAACTCTATGAGTGGCTTAAAAAGAATTATCCGCGGATAACCAATGAGTACTCATTGGATGATATGCGTAAACAGCGTGCAAGTTTTGCATTACTAAATCCACATATTGCGCATGATGTTACGGCTCTTCGTAAACAATCTTTAGCTGAATTAGCAAAAAAATTTGATTATCCATACGACGTATCCGTAAATGGTTTGTTGTTATTTAGAAAGTATAGGAATAGAGTTTCATTGTTTGATGATAGTTTGCCTACCCTGCGAGAATTAAAAAAACATTTTATATTGGGTGTGATTACTAACGGTAATGCAGACCTTGAAGCCATTGGCTTGAATAAACATTTCGATTTTATCGTTACAGCGGAAGAAGCTGGGTCAGCCAAGCCAGATCAAATGATATTCGACTATGCACGAAATAAAGTTAAATTAGAAACGCATCAGTTGTTATATGTTGGTGACCATCCCGTTAATGATGTGCTTGGGTCCAGAAACAGTGGTTGGAAATCATTATGGTTTAATCCATCTAAAAAAATGTGGATGGAGAATATTCAACCTGATGCAGAAATCAACAAGCTTAGTGAGTTACCAGGCTTATTATGTGTTTAAAATTATTAGGATAAGGAGAAAAAATGTCAGATACCACCACGCCAGGTTTAGAAGAAAGGATCGTTAAATTAGAGCGTATTATGTTTACAATGCGTATTGCGATTGTGGTATTGGTCGGATTTATGATGTACGACGCGTTATCACCTGAAACAGGATCAGATATCATCTTCGCAGACAAAATTAAATCGAGGCAGTTTGTTTTGTTAGGTCCTGGTGATGAACCCATTGGTTATTGGGATTACAAAGATACTAAGGGTTTAAAGTTATACTCAAAAAAAGGCAATCACGTAGTGGTTAGTCCCGAGTCTTTAACGTTCTTCCAAGATAAATTAAACCCTGAAGTTACTTCAAAGTATGACTAAATTGATTGAGCTAGATAGATTAAATGATATAGATTTATTTAATCTATCTTTTCGCCATACTTCTTCTTGAATAATTTTTTAGATTGTTTGACCCACTCGTCTCGGTTAATTCGGTCAGGAAAGCTGCCGAGTGTAGTCGCAAGCGTTTCAATGTCAGCACCTTTCAAGCGGCCAAGCTGTTCATAAGAGTAGACACCAAAATCATTAAGTTTCTTCTCCATCACCGGTCCAATACCTTTAACCACTTGAAGATCATCTTTGACAGTAGCCGCAGCAATATTTAAACCTTTGCTAGGTGCTTTTAGGCCGGCTTTGGGTTTATTTGCTGAAGCTTGAGTTGTTTTCTTTGCTTTTTTCTTGGCCGGCTTACTGGGTTTTTGGGCGGCAGGTTTAGGGGTCGGGGTATTTTGAGATGCTAGTTTGGATTTGAATGCTTCAATCGTCTGTTTATGTTCACGAAGCATTGCCAGGTCTTGTTTTGATGCATGTAATTCGCTTTCAAGTGAAGAGAGTTTGCTCTTATACTCTTGAACGGCTGCTGCGCTAGATGCTTGGGCTCTGTTTTCTGCCGTGCGAACTTGGTTACGTAAGTCATCGATGATGGCATCTTTTTCTTCACAGGTGTCTACGAATACACGTTCTTTTTCGCTCGACTCAAGTTTAATTTCATTGATCTGTTTATATGTGCGACCTAAAACATTATTTTTAGACGTACCAGCAAGCCTTACTTTATCCAAAAATCGGCTGAATTTATTATCATTCTCGGGTTGTTCCAATGGAGTGAGTTCATCAACCCTGTTTTTAATTTTTGATAGCTCAGTTTGGTTTATAGCATTTTGATCAGCTAAATCTTTACTACGTAATCTTTGCAGCTCCTGAATTTCTGCTTGGGCTTTACTTTTATAGGTGTGCAGTTCTGCCTTAGCAGTGCTTGCTTGCAGCTCTAGAGCAGGGTGTAGCTCTTGTAACCTTCTAGTATCTACACGATCTTGTCTCCATTTGCTTTGTACTTGTCCAACCATGCCATATAAATTGCGAATACTGTTTTCAGATGATGTGACTTTGCTATTTAACCTAACCACTTTGTCTTTCATGTCAGTTAATCGTATTTTATGGTTAGCAGCTTCTTGACGATCGCTTCTCCACTTGCTTTGCACTTGTCCAACCATGCCATATAAACTACGAATATAATTTTCTGATGATGTGACTTTGCCATTCAGATTTTGCACTTTCCCAATCATCTCCGTGAGCCTGAATTTATATGCTTCTTGATCTGTGACGTGTTTATTTAAACGTTTGATCTTTTGATTGGCATCAGCATGCATATCTGCATACTGGCAGGCTAAATTTTCATAATCATTGCGTTCACGAAGTGTATGTTGGTACTTGTTTTGTAGATTCTTGATCCAGGTTTGGTGTATTGGTAATTGTTTGGCTTTCTTTAAAGTTGTTTGCCAACGAGAAGTCATCAGCATTAAGTCGCCACTTTGAGTGGCATGCTCGGACTGGAGATCACGATATTTTGTTTTATAGCTATTTAATTGCGTTTGAGAAGTTTCTAAAAGTTCAGCTTGGGCGTTAAACTCATTCTCTTTAGTTTCTAATTCGGACTTATGTGCACTACTCAAGTCTGCTAAAGCATTATTGCATGAGCAGTTGCGCATAAACCAGCCGATTAGAGCGCCGATGAGGCCAGCAGCTAGTAAATAAAGTAATAATTCATTTAATAAATAACTCATAGTGGTTTCTCGATAATAAATTTCTTAAGGCTTATTGTTTTGGGCTGACATTAAATTCGATGCGTCTATTTAGTGCGCGTCCTTGAGCGGTATCGTTGTCATAAATGGGTAGTGATTCGCCAAAGCCTTCCGCGCTAAGGCG
>CAZVPJ010000079.1:6706-8119 GCA_964629035.1 uncultured Thiotrichales bacterium
GAGGAAACAATACTTTCAATTTCGTCAGAGCGGTCTTGGCTGACAACCGTGCCGGATAATAATGCGTCACGTCCGTCCATGTTTACGACGGCCCCACCTACCTGCTTTTCTTTAAGTAGTTCGTTACTTTTGAAGCTTAGATCGTTTTGTATACTTTCTGCCTTATTAGTTTTGGTGTAGAAATACAAAGCAGTAAGCGCTGCTATCCCTAAAATTAATGGGATTAGTATGCAAAAACTACCATTATTTTTACGTTGATCAGCCATGGTTAGAGTATATTTTTTTATTGTTATTTATGGTTAGAAACAAGTACTTCCCACCGGTTGGTTAGTATTGCTTGATCGTCACAAATTCGCAAACAAAATTGCATGAATCTATTCGGTGAAATGAAAAAGGGTATAAAAATCACACACAAAAATTTCCTTATAAAGTTAATGGAAATGTATTTGTAAATCCTACTCAGTGTGATTGCTTATTTCTGAGCACCGAAACATGAGGCGGGCGGTAACGATCTCATTGAATAGATTTTTAGAATCTAGATTATGAATTTATGCTGAAGCTTGTTCATTTGGAGAAGGAATATTCTCGGTAAGTTTTTCAATTAAGGTAATAAAATTTTTGTTTTCAACCGGAGTTAAATCAGTAAGCACATCCTTATAGGCCTTATCCATTAAATCGATGCCGAATTGTGCGATTTTATCGCCGGTAGCAGTGAGTTCAATATCTACAACTCTCCTGTCTAAGCGATTATGCGAGCGACGTATGCATTGTTTCTCTTCTAGCTGATCTAAATATCGACTAACGGTTGCACGCTCAATCATCAGTTCATCTGCCAATTTAGCAGGCGTAAAAATAGATTTGGAAGAAATGGCATGGATGAGTCGCCATTGATTAAACTTTAATCCATAACTATCTAGCTCTTTGTTTAAGGTAGTTCTGGTAAATGCATTTAATCGGTCTGCAAATGAAATAATCATCGGCAAAGCATCATTGGTTTTGTGGGTGAATATATCGCTCATAATATGTGTGAGAATTATTGATTCAAATCAATGATTTATTAGACCACACACGGAAATAAATAAGGGCTTACATAGAACTGAAATTACGATTGTTTACAGTTTTTGTTTATGACAATTAGTGATTGTTAATGAATCGCTTATTGTTGAGTGACGGGAGATGGTGCCCCGAGTAGGAGTCGAACCTACGACCTTCCCCTTAGGAGGGGGACGCGCTATCCAGCTGTGCCATCGGGGCATGTATATCAAACCCAGTTACTGTGAAATGTATCTAGTTGATCGATATCATAATGCGAAAACGCATGAGCAAACCAGTCATTTATAAAATAGATCATTATATTTAAATTAATGAATTAGATAAATATATGGAGAAGGCGTATAAATTACCTACTTTAAA
>CAZVPJ010000080.1:0-8073 GCA_964629035.1 uncultured Thiotrichales bacterium
ATTATTATTTGATTCTGTTTGACTGTTTGTTTGCGTTTCTGAGACGGTGTCTATTACTTCTTCTTTTGTAACTTCAGCCAATATATCTGGGTTTTCTGTTAATTGAGTGTTAAGGACTGGTGCTTTGTCGACGGCATTCTCTGTATCAATGCCAGCTGCTTCATCTCCCAGGATTCCATCATCATCAGAACTGGCATAATCAGAACTGTTATTTTTTATTTCAATCTGAGCGAGATCTATCGTATCAGTTGTCGTATCAGCTGTATTTGAGATTTCAGGCAGGTCCTCTAAAGCAATCACCTTTGCTGAGGTGGAAGACTCAATAGAATCAATACTTACTTCTTGTGTGATGATTTCTTCTGTTGTTTCTTGTGCGGGACTTGTGAAACTTGCAACTTTAGAATAAACCACTTGAAAATTCGTTAACAAAAGCCAAGTAAGTAATCCGAATACAAAAAGAATGACTGTTTTCATTATTTATGTTCGCCCCATTAAGGTAGATGTCTATTTATAATTATTGTGTATAAGACAATGATTATAAAACAATATATTATTATATTACTATGTTCTAATTCATTTTACTTATCACTGCGTTAATTATTAAATACTATCTATTTTTCAGTAATTTATTTTTGTTTATTAAACTATTCTATTAATAAGCATCAATATGATTTGATCAATAAATAACCAATAATGCACGTTCAGATGTAAAAGTTGTGCACATTCATAATGTTTGAGTGGATGCAAAATAAGTTGATTCACGTTAGATTAGTGCTGTGGTTTAGCTAATGGCACAATGTGCAAAATGGACGCATATATTCAATTTAAAACTCAGGTTTAATTCTTTACCGATTAAACCGCTCTCACTTATCTCGGAATTCTCTAAATGAAGTTACTTACCATTCTTATTTTGCTTGGCGTTGGATTTGCATTAGCAGCAACCTCTTCCGTGACGCTAGAAGCGACTAACGATACTGAGTTTTGTACCTCTTGCCATTCTATGCAGTGGGTAAAAGAAGAGTGGATGGAAAGTGTTCATTACGCCAACATATCAGGCGTTAGAGCTAATTGTTCTGATTGTCATGTACCGCATGATACGGGCCCAAAATTAATGGCAAAACTACGTGCGGCGAAAGATGTTTGGCATGAAATCCGCGGCACGATTGATGATGAAGAAAAATTTGAACATCACCGCTGGCAAATGGCTAATGCAGTATGGGATCGAATGAAAGCATCAGATTCTAGGGAATGTAAGTCTTGTCACACTGTGGCAGCAATGGACCTTAAAGAACAAGATAGAAGTGCTAGAAAAAAGCATAAAAAAATTGCCAAAGGAAGTGGTAAAACATGTATCGATTGCCACAAAGGGGTTGCGCATGAGATCCCTAAAGAACCGGATTCTGACGCATAAGTTAGCATAAATAAGATCAATTTATATTGAAAAGCGTTCATTGCAACCAATTCAATATGTTAAAGTTTAATCAGGCAAAGAGATTTTTATTGAGCTGTTTGCAAACTATTTAAAAAGATAGATCCAGGAATAGGAGGAGTTCTATGTTTAATCATCGCATCCTTGCGACACTTCTAACTGTTGTTATTGGAGTGAGTTTTGTTTCAAATGCATCTGCAGAAAGCGCGAGCGCTGAAATGCTTTCAAATACATGTCTTGGTTGTCATGGCCCAAATGGCATTAGTGTCGGACCTGCAACCCCTACTATTTCGGGGATGTCCGAAATTTATATTATCGGCGCAATGTTGGCATATAAATATGATAACGATGAAGATAAGGTTGACGCGATCATAGAAGCTGATATTGAGCTGGAAGACGTCGAGTATTTTGCTAGAACCTCCACCGTAATGGATCGTATTTCTAAAGGCTACTCGGAAGCCGAAATTAAGTTAATTGCAAAACATTTTGCAAACTTGCCATTTGAAGCGGCAAAACAGGATGCAGATGCTGGCCAAGCTGACTCAGGTGCAAAATTACATGAAATGCATTGCGAGAAGTGCCATGAAGATGGTGGTAGTTCTGCTGAAGATGATGCGGGTGTGTTAGCAGGTCAATGGGTGCCTTATCTTGAATACACCATGGCAGATTTTGCGAGTGGTGACCGAGACATGCCTAAGAAGATGAAAAAGCAAATGGAGGAAGCTCATGCCGCAAGTGGTGATGATGCCATTAGAGACTTAATCCAATTTTATGCTAATAAAAAATAGCACCCGTGTAATTAGGAGTCATAACATGTCTACATTTAATAAAACAAAATTGGCAAATTCTAAACTTTCTAGAAGAAACTTTTTAAAAGCTACCACTGGTGCGGTTGCTGCAACCTCTACAGGTGTCGGCTTTCCATTGATTGCAAGTGCTGCCAGTAAGCGTGTCGTAGTAGTTGGTGGCGGTGTTGGTGGCTTAATTGCCGCTAAATATATTGCAAAAGGTGATTCTTCTATTGAAGTAACGGTTGTTGAAGCAAAACCTGATCATCACACTTGCTTCATGAGTAATGAGGTGATTGGTGGAGATCGAGATATCTCTACAATTAAATTCGGATACGATAATCTTGCTGATCATGGAATTAAACTGATCCAGGACACGGTAACGATGGTGGATGCAGAAGCTCATAAGGTAATGACGGCCGGAGGTACGACACTAGAGTTTGATCGTTGTGTAGTATCACCTGGGATATCACTTAAATTTGGCTCTATTGAGGGATACAGTGAAGAGGCAGCAGAAATAATGCCGCATTCATGGATTGCAGGAAAGCAAACTGCCCTGCTTCGTAGTCAACTAGAGTCTATGGAAGATGGAGGCCTTGTAGTGATTGCACCGCCTCCCAATCCTTTCCGTTGCCCACCGGGACCTTATGAACGTGCTGCACAAATTGCACATCACTTAAAACATAATAAACCAAAATCTAAACTTCTTATTCTTGATGCAAAAGATAAGTTTTCTAAACAAGGTTTATTTATGCAAGGTTATAAGGATGTTTATGGTGAAATGATTGAATGGGTCGCAGCTGCGGATACCGGTGGTGGTGTGCAGTCTGTGGATACAAAAGCCATGACCGTAAGCACGGACTTTGATGATCATAAAGTGGCAGTAGCAAATATAATACCTGCACAACATGCTGCAAAAATTGCACATGATTCTGATTTGGTTGATGAGTCGGGGTGGTGTCCTGTTGACTTGGGTACATTTGAATCAAAGAAGCACAAAGATGTTCATGTCATCGGTGATGCAAGCATAGCAACAGGTATGCCTAAATCTGGTTATGCAGCTGGCACACAAGCTAAAGCATGTGCTGCAGCTGTAATTAGCATGTTGCAAGGAAATGATGCACCTATTACCTCCTACGCGAACGCTTGTTATAGCTTGATTGCGCCTGATTATGGAATTTCTGTTGTTGCAGTATATAAGCTTGCTGAAGACAGGAGTGAAATCGAAAAAATTTCGGGTGGACTTACACCAATGGATGCTACGGCTGAAGCACGAAATCGTGAAGTGCAGTATGCCTATAGTTGGTTCAATAATATGACAGCTGAAATGTTTGGTTAGATTACGTTGTTTTAATTAGATGGTTTAGATAACGAAAATAATCTAGGTAATACTTAACAAGAATTAAAGGGGCTAACGCCCCTTTTTTTTGAATTTAACTAGCTAGTCTAAATTATTAGTTCTATAGATTAATCTCTACGGTGAATGCACCTCTGATTTCGCCAACTTCATAATGGGTAGCTTGATCTTGCGGGTATAACTTCTGGATTTTTTCTGATATCGCTGGCGCGATTGTTTTACCGTGACATAGCATGCAAGGTTCTTGCATAGGTATTGCTTTCATATACCGAAAGATATCTTCGTTGTTTTCTTTCACGACTTCATGCGCTTCTAGAGATTTAATATCCGCACCTGATTCTAGTTGTGAAGAAAACCACTCCAATTGTTTGGTCTCCCATGCATCGGGTTTGTTTGCTGGATTTCTAATTTTAAGAGACGTTCGGCCTACTTTTAGGTTGTTTTTTTGAGATACGGTGTTACTAATTTGAATCGCATCAATATTACATACTTCAATGGCAGAAACAGGCCCTTTTGAAGTTAGCGATTTAACGAGAGTGCTTTTTAAATCAGTACCAAGCTGCATGCTTGCAGCACGGCTTAGTAAAATTTCCTCTTCAATGTTTTTCGAACAACCGGCTAATAACGTGCAGGCCATAATTATGGAAATGCATACTGTAACGTTTTTCAAATTCAGTCCTTAAATAAATAAGCAGATGTCTGATTTTTGCGCTTCAGGTAAGAACGATGCTGCACCGACCCAATCCTGAACATCATCTATAAATTCTTCCCTCTCGAAACCAAACAAGTCTACGGTCATTTGGCATGCCACCATTTTCACTTCCGCTTCTATGGCTAATTCGCGTAATTCTTGAATACTTGCAACCCCTTTACTGCTTAACGTTTGTTTCATCATAGAGGTAGCAAATTTTTCAAACCCTGGAATATTGCTGCTTAGAGCGTTTGGAATATTCCACTGCACGTTTTTAAACCAGTCTGGCCCAAAGGGCATTTTCATAGGCATGGCTGGATTGCCTAGCGGGGAAATTTCCAGATCAAGATCTTTTTTCAATAAATTTAAACCATAGAATGTGAAGAAACATGAAACCTCCCACCCTAGTGCAGCAGCAGTTGAGGCTAGGATAAAGGGAGGATAAGCCATATCCATAGTGCCTTTAGTGGCAATTAGCGAGAGTTGTGGCGTTCGTGCCTCTTCGCGCTCTTGAAGTTTTTTCTCAAGTCTTTCATCAAACCATTTATTTAAAATTTCTTGGTCTATATTTTGAATGTCTAGTGAATCTTGCATTACCGTCTCCCGAGTAAACTTGATACTTTACTATATTATAATTTACTTATTTTCGGAGACTGTAACAAAACACCCTAGTGCTAAGGTACACCCATTCTGGAGGAGTCTTGTGAAAAAATTTTTGTAACAGAAAGATTGAATGAAAAATAATATCTTATTTATCAATCGTATATAGAAATATTATAAACAATAATATTATGTATTTGTTTATTCAAATAAGAAGCTTGCAAAATTACTGTATTTCGATGGCTAATTCTTTAAACGCGTATCCTAAGTATTTCACTTCATGTCCTGTCTTGTTAATAAATTGTGTAAACACTTCATGGCCATCTTGTTCCCAATGTGGGAAGTTAAAGTAATCATCTAACCAAAATATTTTTGAATTTAGTCCTACAAGTAGCAATATAAAAATAATGCATATAAACTACTATTTTTATAGGGTTTATTGATGCAAAAAAAGCGCTTTGGCTTCCCTTTTAGAAATATTATTGTGATGAATGGCAGTAATATTTTGCGGTTAAAATTAATCGAATAGTGATCATTTTAAAACGCACCAATGATAAGCTATTTACTACCCCTCATCAGGGCATTAGTATCTGAACCCAGTAGAAAACTCTATGTTTAATGAGTGAGTTATCGTGTCAGCAACAGTTAGAATAGAACTACTCATAATTCCCGCGTAAGACTGAATTATGGCGTCCCCAAGGGGATTCGAACCCCTGTTGCCGCCGTGAAAGGGCAGTGTCCTAGGCCTCTAGACGATGGGGACATAATTTAACTATATCGAAGAACTTCTTCTAAAGACTTTCTTCATGAATAGAGGCGGCGAAAGTTACGCAACCATGCTTTTGCTGTCAAGTAGATTGATTAGATAGATATTATATTAATGAAAAGAATTCGTGCCCAAATTACTCCAGTTACCCCACTTAACAGTGAAGCATGGATTTATCAATAAAGTATGGATGCTGCAGCTACTCTAAATAATCTTTGGCCCAAAATTGAGACCAAGCTACCTCGTTGGGTCAGTATCGCTTTAGCCGTTCTAATCTTGATTACGCTTGCTAAAGTAGTTGTTGGCTTCTTTGCCGGTGGCGTAAATGAGACGATCACACCCCCTACTTCAGCTGCGAATGCGAATATAAAGCCACAACCCAGAGCCAACCATGATCGTAAGGTCGCACAATTACACCTGATGGGTAAACCAGCCCCTATTTCGTCCACAAAACAAGTGGCGAATGCTCCTGAAACGACCCTAAATTTGAAATTGCTGGGGGTATTGGCGGGCGATAAAGACTACGGATATGCAATTATCTCAAGTGGTGGCAACAAAATTAAACATTATGCACTTGGGGATGATGTACCTGGTGGTGCTACCTTACATGCAGTTTTCTCGGATCGCGTTATATTGGAACGAGATATTCGTATGGAGACCCTACGCCTGCCCAGGGCCAATGCTAAAGGATTTAATCAAAAGAAATTAACCACAAAACCGACTGCAAATACGCAAGCTAAACCAGCCGCTAGCAATTCGAATTTTGAAACGGTTGGACAATTTCGACAAGAAATTATGAAAAACCCCGTGCGATTAACTGAATTCATCAATGCAGCACCACATAACAACGATGACGGAAAATTTATGGGCTATAAGCTCACACCCAGTAAAAACACTGATATGTTCTATCAACTTGGTCTGGAGCCTGAAGATGTTGTGATTAATATTAACGATATCGTACTGGATGCGCCCAACAAGGGTCCGGAAGCCATGCAGGCACTTTCGTCTGCCACTGAGGTGAAAATGGTCGTAATTCGTGCCGGAACCGAAATCACGCTTTTTCAAGATTTGAGTCAATAGACATAAGTACACCATTGATCATGAAATAATCAACTTAGAGATTGAAACCAAATTAGCAGATTAGATATCTAGTGTATAAAGAACAGGCATGTTCTATGCGGTATTGCGATATCCTGATAAGCTGAATAAACACAACAATTACAATGTTTACACCACATAACTATATGAAAAATAAGCTTAACTTGATTCAAGTATTTAAGGCCCTTCGGGATTTTCCGAAGCTATTTGTAATTGCCCTTTTTGTAGTAGCCAGTGTACTTCCTTTAAGCGTTGTAACAGCAGAAACCGGGGTCACGCTGAATCTTAAAGATGCTGATATACGTTCTTTCATCGAAACGGTAGCGGAAGCGACAGGTCGTAATTTTATTGTGGATCCTCGAGTCAAGGCTAAGGTTACCGTTGTGTCTGCACGTTCTATGAACCGTGAAGAGGTCTATCAAGTTTTTCTATCTGTTTTGCAAGTGCATGGTTATGCAGCCGTTAAAGTTGGCGAAGTCATCAAAATTTTACCTGATGTAAATGCAAAGCAAGGCCCCGTGGCAACGGGAGGAGGAAGCACTAGCGTTAATGGTGACGAGTTAGTTACGCGAGTAATCCCGATCAAGAATGTTCCCGCTGCACAAATGGTTCCAATATTGCGACCTCTCGTTCCACAACAAGGTCATCTGGCAGCCTATCCGAACAGTAATGTTCTAGTCGTGTCAGATCGTGCTGCAAACATTCAAAGACTCATTTCTATTATTAATCGTATAGATCGCCCTGACAGTCAAGAAATCGAAGTGGTGCCACTGCAACATGCCTCTGCTTCAGAGGTCGTGAGAATCATCAATTCAATGAGTCGTCAGGATGCGCAAGGACAAGTGCCTGGTGGCACTACCCTCGCCGCCGATGAACGTTCAAATAGCATTTTATTATCGGGTGATAATGCCGCGCGATTACGTATTCGTGGACTGATTGCACACCTGGACACACCACTACAAGGTGGAGGAAATTCACAGGTTGTTTTTTTAAAGTATGCAAAAGCCACAGAGCTTGCACCAATTTTACTAGGGGTATCCCAATTTGAAGCTGAGGGGCAACAAGGTGGAGCAAATGCTGCCGCAACTTCTGCAGCGGGTTCGCAAGAGGTTGATATCCAAGCCGATGAAACTAACAATGCACTTATTATTACCGCAGCACCTGCCAAGTTTGAAAGCTTGCGAAGAATTATCAGTCAACTTGATGTTCGTCGCGCACAAGTATTAGTAGAAGCGGTAATCGCAGAAGTTTCCACTAACCTTGCAAAAGACTTAGGGGTTGAATTTGCATATGTACCCACAGATCGATCCTCGGGTACGACACCAGCATTTGGAACATTGCTGC
>CAZVPJ010000081.1:0-8072 GCA_964629035.1 uncultured Thiotrichales bacterium
CTCGAATATATTTCTGAACATTTTCCTAATGCAAGCATTGAAGAATGGGAGCATGAAAAAAAAGAAAGCCTAAATTTTCATATTCATGATAATGATGTGAGGTATGTGCTACGTGTAATGGATGAGTGTTTTGTAAATCAGCAAGTAGTAGATATTAAACCGATGTTGGAGAGTTTTAATGTTGCACAGGTTGTGCGCGATATTAGAGATTTTCCGGTAGTGGTAACTAACTCTGGATGTATCTTTGGTTCCCCGTAAGTTCTACTGACCTTACGGGGTTCAGCTAACATTATTCAGATGTGGTGGGGTCAATCATTCCTTTAATTACTGAAATTTTATTTGCTGGGAAGCCGCCTTCATTTGCATGCTTGCGAATTTCCTCTTCATTAGGGGCGATATAGGTGCAATAGACTTTATCGTCTGTAACAACACTTTCTACCCACTGAATTTGAGGACCCATATTCTTTAGAATACTGCATGATTTTTGTGAAATGCCTTGAAGTTCGTCAGCAGTTAGATCACCTGCACCTGGAATTTCTCGTTCAATAATATATTTAGGCATAATTGGGTTCTCCTGGTCGTTAGTAAATTCAGATTATGTAAGCACGAGTGTATCGAATTTTTAGATAAATTCGATAGTCATCAGATGATTAAATTTTGTTCAATTGGACAAAGAAATTCGGATGATGACTATTTTGCAGATAAATTTAATTGATACCAAGCTAAATATGTTATAATCCTGCAAGCCGATGAGTTAGTACACACTACTTTCATGGAAGAAATCAGTAGATTTACAGCAGTAGGGATCCCAACTGCTTCTCCATTTACTCTGAGTGTAAGTGATCAAACCAATATGTTTTTATTAAGGATCTATAAATGGCGGAGACCATGATATTAGTGCCCGGTCGTTCGCAAAATCAGGGTACTTCTTTAAATGAAGGAAAACTCAAAGACGAATACAAAAAAGTTACGTCCACGGCGGAACTCAATGAAAAAGATATGCGTCGTTTGAAACTTAAGGATGGCGATAAAATCAAGCTCAAGTCAGATGTGGGGCAAACAGTGGTTACATGTAAAAGTAAAAAAGAAGCAGATTTGCCTTCAGGAATGATATTTATTCCGTACGGCCCCCCCTCGAGTGAATTGATGGCTTCTGATACCGCAGGAACGGGTATGCCTTTGTCGAAACATATGGAAGTTAAGGTAACAAAAGTTAAATAATCAATAAAACTTTATGGATTTTTTATGGCTGAAGTAACACAGAACGATAGTAAAAAACCTGCAGTAAAAAAAAGAGTGGATCCAAATGCGGGTAAGAATGTAAAAATCGTAAAGGATGCAACTTGTACTTTTTGTGGTTGTGTATGTGATGACATGGAGCTAACGGTTGATTTAGATGAGCATCGTATAACTAAGGCTAAAAAAGCATGCGTATTAGGTCGTGCGTGGTTTTATGAGCATACGGTTGATACACGTCCTGCCGTACTCATTGATGGTAAAGAAGCCACCTTTAAACAGGGTGTAGAAACGGCAGCTAAAATTTTGATTGATGCCAAGTTTCCAACTACTTATGGCATGAGTGATTCCACCTGTGAGTCACAACGTGTAACAGTAGAAATCATGGATGCGATCAATGGCAACATTGATACCACGACTTCTGTTTGTCATGGACCTTCAGGGATGGCTTTTCAGGGTGTAGGTGAGAGCACTGCAACCTTGGGTGAAGTTAAAAATCGAGCAGACTTGGTCATTTATTGGGGAGGAAACCCTGCTGAATCACACCCGCGTCATTTTACGCGCTACGCCGTAACGCCAAAAGGCATGTACATTCCAAATGGTAAAAAAGATCGTACCGTTGTATTGGTTGATGTGCGAAGAACGCCAAGTACACCGGTTGCAGATATTTTTATGCAAATTAAACCTGGTAAAGACTTTGAAGTGCTATGGGCATTACGTGCGCTGGTTAAAGGTAAAAAGATTTCGGATGATATTGAAAAACAAACAGGTGTCTCACGTGAAGTGCTTGATGATCTAGTAGAGCGAATGAAAAATTGTCAGTTCGGTGTGCTTTTCTTTGGTATGGGGCTAACGATGACAAGAGGTCGGCACTTTAATTCAGGAGCGTTACTTTCTTTAGCTGCTGATTTAAATGAATTCACGCACTTTGTGGCAAAACCAGTAAGGGGTCATGGGAATGTTACCGGCGCAGATAACGTTGTGTCGTGGCAAACTGGTTACCCGTTTGGTGTGAACTTTAATAGAGGTTACCCAAGGTTTAATCCGGGTGAATTTACAACTACTGATGTGCTCTCGCGAGGAGAAGCGGATGCGGCAATGATTATTGCATCTGACCCTGCCTCTAATTTTCCTAAGGCTGCAATAGAACATTTGAAAAAAATTCCAATTATTTCTTTAGACACAAAAGATACAGTGACAAGTAGTATTGCGAAAGTGCGTTTTGCGGTTTCAACGTATGGAATCAATACAGGAGGTACAGTGTATAGAATGGATGATGTGCCTATTACGCTACGCCCAGCATTGGAGTCTACGTATCCAGGAGACCAGGAAGTTCTGGAAGCGATACGAAATCGTGTCAAAGAATTATTGAAAGGTAAGAAAGCCCGAGTGGCTGCATAAACGTGTAGCAGCATAAGAAAGAGAGGTTATATATACAGGGAAGTTGTTTTTAATAATAAGCTGAAGAAAGGAAATTCGGCATAAAGAATAATAAAATATGACATCTGAATTAAAAATAGTGAACGGTCGTGTATATGACCCTGCAAATAACATAGAAGGTAAAGTACAAGATATCTTTGTACGAGATGGAAAAATTGTAGAGTCCGTTTCAAGTTCTGCTACAAAAATTGATGCGCACGGAATGGTAGTCATGCCAGGTGCTGTTGATATTCACTGCCATATAGCAGGCGCTAAAGTTAATTTGGCCCGCAAGCTACAGCCCGAAGATCATCGTTTAGATGTACACCCTAAAACAGCTCATACTCGATCAGGTACTGGCGGTGTGGTGCCTTCTACATTTGCCACAGGGTATCGATATGCCACCATGGGCTACACCACGGCTATGGAAGCGGCGGTGCCACCGATTACTGCAAGACATACCTTAGAAGAATTAGATGATACGCCAGTGATTGATAAAGGCTTTTATGTCTTACTCGGTAACAATGCATTTTTATTAAAGTTGTTGAAGGAGGGGCGTAAAAAAGAATTTAAAGAAGCGATTGCATGGTGGATAGATTCAGTTCATGCCTATACGCTTAAGTTAGTAAATGTTGGTGCGGACGAACTTTGGAAAGGTCGTAAAAATGCCAATATCACAAATGTAAACGATAATATCGACCATTATGATATAACCCCCACGCATGTAATTGAAAGTTTTATAGAGGCTGCGCATGAACTAGGCTTGCCTCATCCTCCGCATGTGCATTGCAATAATTTAGGTCATAGTGGAAACATCAGTACTACGTTAGATACGATGAAGGCGGCGCAAGGTCGTCGTGTTCACATGGCACATATTCAATTTCATAGTTTTGGTGGTGAAGTGAATAAAGATGCTGTTTCTGGTGTTCGTTCCATTATTGATTATGTAAATGAAAATGAAAACATCACGACTGATGTTGGGCAAGTAATGTTTGGTAAAGCAACGGCTATGACGGCTGATGCACCACTGGCCTGGATGTTGCGTAATGTTAAAATGAATAAATGGATTAATGCAGACACAGAGTGTGAGAGTGGCTGTGGAATTATCCCATTCACTTACCAAGATCATATTTATACACATGCATTGCAATGGGCGATGGGTCTTGAGCTATTTTTGCATTCAAAAGATCCTTGGCGAGTACTGCTATCAACTGACCACCCTAATGGTGGGTCGTTTATGAGCTATCCTAAATTAATAAAATTATTAATGGACAGTGCTTATCGAAAAGAAGCGTTATCGTATGTAAATCAAAAAGCAATTAATCAAACCAGCTTGCGAGAGTTAGACCGAGAATATACATTAACTGAAATTGCAATCATTACACGTGCGGGTCCTGCGCGGGCATTAGGCTTAAAAAATAAAGGACATCTTGGTGTTGGTGCGGATGCAGATATCACCATATATACAGAAGAAGATGACAAAGAAGCCATGTTTAATGCGCCAAGGTATGTAATTAAAGATGGTGTTATCGTTATTAAAGATCATGAATTTGCAACAGACCATAAAGGAAAACTATTGCATTCAAAGCCTGGCTATAACGCAGATATTTCCCAGGAAATAGAACCTTTCTTTGAAGATTACTACTCTGTTAAGTTTAGTAACTATGCAATTAGTGATGATTACTTGCATCATCACGA
Organism: uncultured Thiotrichales bacterium; assembly: GCA_964629035.1. Taxonomy (GTDB): domain Bacteria; phylum Pseudomonadota; class Gammaproteobacteria; order UBA4575; family UBA4575; genus JABDMD01. The sequence continues at coordinate 4,354 of CAZVPJ010000081.1, forward strand.
AGTGATACCTACTCATCCAAAATCTTAAATAATAAGAGTAGATGGCACGGTGATATACCATGAAAATTTATAATACTGAAATCAAGGATACATTTGCTGAAGCTTTTGAGATGTGTGGTGCACGCGTAATTATTACGGCGGATACTAAACAATGGGCAAGAGCAGCTGCCGCATCAATGACTGGGTTTGCAACATCAGTGATTCGTTGCAAGTTAGAAGCTGCAGTCGAAAGTGAAATTTTAGAAAAAGATACTCCAGATGGACGACCTGGAATCAGTGTGTTGTTATTTACAATGAGTAGTAAAACCATTGCGGGACAGTTAATTGATCGAATCGGCCAATGTGTAATGACGTGTCCTACCACAGCTTGTTTTAATGGTTTGGAATCAGAAAAATCGGTTGTTGTTGGAGGTAAGTTGCGTTATTTCGGCGACGGTTATCAGATAAGCAAAGTGATTGATGGACGGAGGCTATGGCGTATTCCGGTTATGGAGGGAGAGTTTTTAATCGATGATCGTTTTGGAATTCAGTCTGCCGTTGGAGGTGGGAATTTAATTATATTTGCCGCAAATAAAAATGTAGGACTAAAAGCTTCAATGGCAGCAGCGCAGGCCATGCAGGAAGTTGCCGGAGTATTTTTGCCTTTCCCTCAAGGTTTGGTGCGTTCAGGAAGTAAAATAGGTGCTAGATATAAGAAATTAATTGCTTCTACTAACGATGCATATTGTCCAACGCTGAGATCAATAGCGAAGAAAACTGAAATTCCTGAAAATGTTGAAGCCGTATATGAAATAGTTGCTGATGGCTTGGATGAAGATGCTATTAAAGAGGCAATGCGACGTGGAATGTTTGCTGCAGCGGATAAAGGGGCTCTACATATCACGGCTGGAAACTATGGAGGAAAACTCGGTAAATATCATTTCCATTTGCATGAAATAGCAAATGACTAGTCATAATTGAAATGTTTAACTTTATGAATTAAGACCTTGTAAAAATATACTTATGCCTACCACACATTTAAAATTACATACCGCACCTGAAGTGCCGTTAGAAGCAGAGGTGATTTGTCCGACGGTATTTGCAAGCTTGTCTCAATCAGGTATTGAGCGTTTAAAAGTTATGCATGGAAATGTGAAATGTAATTTAGGGGACTTCTTCAAGGTAACTGGAAAAGGTGCAAATGAAATTCACTTAGAAGGCAACTTAAGCAGTGTAAAACTAATTGGTGCCGGTATGAGTGAGGGAAAAATCACCGTTGATGGTGATGTGGGAATGCATTTGGGTGCGGGTATGTCAGGTGGGGAAATAGTCATTAATGGTGATGCCGGAGATTGGGTAGGACCTGAAATGTCAGGGGGTCGAATTACGATTAAAAAGAATGCAGGCCATATGGTGGGAAGTGCTTATCGGGGGCAAGCAGTAGGCATAACAGGGGGAGAAATATTTATTTTTGGTAATGCCAAGAATGAAATTGGTAGTGCTATGCGAAGAGGGTTAATTGCCGTAGGAGGAAATGCAGGCGATTTTACAGGCGTAAATATGCTTGCGGGCAGCATCATCGTTTTAGGTGAGTTAGGTATACGTACCGGTGCAGGCATGAAACGAGGTAGTATTGTGTCGCTACAGGATGCGCCAATGTTGCCTAGTTTTGAATATTCGTGTACTTACAATCCTTTGTTTCTGCGCTTATATCTTACAAGATTACGTGCTAATGGATTTAAAAGAAAAATCCAGGATCAACATTTAACCGGCAGATACAAACGCTTTAGTGGTGATGGAATTGAAGAAAATCGTGGTGAAGTATTATTGTTTGCACGATAATGTATTCATTACTTGAAAATTTTCATGACTATTAGATAAAAGCACTAACCTGATCTAATAGCATAAATTATAAAGGAGAGACTATATGACTACAGTTGTTACAGAAAATTGCAAAGGCTGTAAATTTACTGATTGCGTATCGGTGTGCCCCGTTGCGTGTTTTCATTTTGATGATGAAATGCTCTATATTGACCCAGAGGTTTGTATCGATTGCAGTGCGTGCATACCTGAATGTCCTGTAGAAGCCATTTATGAAGAAGATGATATCCCTGAAGGCCAAGAAGGATGGATTGAAGTCAATGCTGAGAAATGTGCTGATCTACCGCTTATTGAGGAGCCAATGGAACCACTGCCGGGTGCGGAAGAGCGTAAGTCAGAATTAGGGTTTTAAGTAGCACCTATTGCATGGTTTAAGAATGAACGCACAACATTATGTTGTGCGTTTTTGTTTGTTTTCTGTAAAACAGTTTAAAAGAGTCTCATGAAAAGGAATTTAATAACATTAATTTGAATAATAATTAGAATAAAGGCGGAGTTATGAGTATAGGTAGTGTGGATAATCCATTGCGTGTAGCTATTGTTGGAAGTGGTCCGAGCGGCTTCTATGCCTCTGAAGCTTTAATAAAGTCAGATCTTGTTGTAGAGATAGATTTAATTGAACGGCTTCCTTCGCCATTTGGTTTAGTGCGTAGTGGAGTTGCTCCAGATCACCCTAAACTTAAACAAGCCATCGAAGTGTATAAGAAAATTGCACAACACCCAGAATTTAACTTTGTTGGTAATGTAACCGTGGGTAAAGATATCAATGCCACACAGTTGCAAGATCATTATCATGCTGTGATATATACCTGTGGTGCGGAAACAGATCGCAAGTTAGGTATTCCCGGTGAAGATTTAAAAGGCAGTTATACGGCAACAGAATTTGTGGGTTGGTATAATGGCCATCCAGATTATCGTGAGCACACGTTTGATCTTTCGCATGAAACAGCAGTCGTCATTGGTCAAGGTAACGTCGCCGCGGACGTTTCTAGAATACTGGCTAAATCAGTGGATGAGCTCAAGCATACGGATATTTCACAGCACGCTTTAGATGCATTATCAGAAAGTAAGATTAAAACGATCTATGTCGTCGGTAGGCGTGGTCCAGCACAAGCTAAATTTGCTTCTAAAGAGCTAAAAGAATTTTTAGAAATTGAAAATTGTCGTCCCTATATTGATCCTAAAGAATTACAACTCAATAGTGTAAGTCAGGAAGAGTTAGAAGCTAAAGAAGGTCGCGGCAACAAAAAAAATGTAGAGATTTTTCAGAAGTTTGTTGAATTTGAAGATACAAATAAACCACGTACATGTATATCTACTTTTTTGAAGAGTCCTGTTCGTTTGGAAGAAAGTGAAAATAGCAATGGGCAGTTAGGCAAAGTTGTATTGGAAATAAATGAATTGTCAGGAGGGCCTTTTAAGCAGTCAGCAAAGGGTACGGGTGAAACAATGGAAATTGATTGTGGAATTTTGTTCCGTAGTATTGGTTACAATGGTGTGCCTATTGAAGGTGTGCCTTTTTACGATCGTTGGGGCACGATTCCCAATGAAGAGGGGCGAATATTGACAGAGCATGGTGGTGATGTTGTGACAGGTTTATATACTGCAGGTTGGATTAAACGAGGTCCATCTGGAATCATCGGCACGAACCGTGCTTGTGCAGTCGAATCAGTAGAAATGTTATTGCAAGATATCAATAAATTCCCTAGTGATAAAGAAGGCCGCGTAGCGTTATATAAAATACTCGATGATAATAATGCACGTTATATTAATTATCCGCAGTGGGAACATATAGATGCCGCAGAAGTTGCAGCTGGTGAGCCTAAAGGTAAGCCTCGTGAAAAATTCACTCGTCGTGA
>CAZVPJ010000082.1:0-5567 GCA_964629035.1 uncultured Thiotrichales bacterium
AGCATATGATATATATAATTTTGGTGATAAATATTTTCCCAAGATTAATGACGTAGACTCCAAACCTTCATCACCGCCACCTACATTTAACTCATCCAAACCCACGGTTGAGGCGATATGCTGATTGAGTGAAGCAGAGTTGTCTACGCCTAGCGAGAGTGCTGCTTTAGCTATTAATGAATTTTGACTACCACTAGCTTCGTTTAAGGGCCTACCCGAAATTAAATAAGAAAGCGCATTACCGTCTGACATTGCAGGGCTAGAATACACGCGTGTGCGTGGCTTTTTAACACTGCCCTCAATCGCCATCCCTGCAGTCACATCTTTTACTTTTCGGGTTACTTTAACATCTAACTCAGGATTATTAAGGGGCCCGGCAAATAACATTTTGCCAGTGCTAATATCAAGTGTCTGGCCCAAAACCTGGTATGAAGCATTGTTAAATTTAAGTACACCTTGGCCCTTCGGAAGCTTATTGCTATTCAAATGCACCTGCAAATCACCGGCCAAATCTGTCTTAATCCCTTTTCCAGCAAAATGCACATTTTCGCCAAACTTAAGTTGTATTTTACCAGTAACATCAAACTTGTTTTTATTAGGCAGTTCAATTTCTTCATCTAACGCCGAAACAAATACTTCATCACGAGTTTTTGTTATGCTGCCTTTTGGCAATTCCTTTAAGACCAATCTAGCACTCGGTATACTTACCTCACCTTGAATATCCACAGCAGAAGCGCTGCCACTAATGGTTAACTTTGGCGAGAGTACTAATGATTTTTCAGGTAAATATACGGCTTGAAATTTATCTCCATTCACATGTAGTGAATAAGAAAGTTCATTTTTCGCATCAAGATTGCCAGAAACTTCTAATGTACCTGCGCGAGACTGCAAAGTCCCTGATAAATCAAAATTATTCCATACAGTACTACTGGATACAAAATTTCCCTGGGTATATTCCGTCCCTAAATCTGGAATATAAAAAGTAAGCTCAGATAGTTTTACATCACTTATTATTTCTGGCTGCTTGAGAGAACCATGCAACTTTGCTTTTGCGTTTAATAACCCTTCATTAATTGTGATTCTAGGCATAAATACATTAATAAACTTAATACTGGGTATATCAGCAGTAAAATTACCCTGTCTAATAAAAGCATTTTCGAAGTCTTGGATATTCTCTATTAATGCAGAACCCCTAACCTGCCCTTTATCCATCAAGATATTCAAATCAAATTTAGAGCTTTCTAAACCTATATCCCCAAGTAACTCAAAATTCTGAACTAGAAGTGACTCATCACGATCTTCAAGAAAAGGAGAATATATACTTAGATTTTTTGAAATTACTTTAAGCTCACCCTCTATTCCTGACTTGCTTCCTTGCAAGTTAAACCCCAAGTTGGCATTACCATCTATTTCAAATCGTTCTTTAACATTTTTTGCCAATAGTTTTAATGGCATATCAACGAGCTTCCCTTCTGATTGCCAATTTCCATTGCTGTCAGAACTTGCTTGCAAACATAGCGAAGCCTCTTCATCATGAAGACAAGATGGGCTGACAGAGAAGCCTTCCACTCCATATTCCAACTCACTAGCTTTGACTAACTTCCACTCACCATAACCTAACAGATTTGCTTGTAACTGGTTTAATACACCTCTCCAATTGTGTTCAACATAGGCGCCGGTTACATTCAAACTAGCATTTATCTCATTACCACGTGCATCCATACCAATCAGATGCTCCTGTTGATTACCCGTAGCTGTCAATTGCAACGTCTCTATTACATTATCATTCACTACTAAATTACTTGCTTTAATAGTGGCACGCGAGTCGTGATCACTGAACACATGGACATCACCATCTAGAGAAATACTTTCAATACGATATTGCTCTGCATAACTAATATTTCCACCTGTAAGCATTGCAGTTACATGTGGTTGCTTTAATGTCCCAGCAAAACTTCCGCCTCCTTGCACATATCCAGTTAGCTTGGGATGTAATTGCACAAGATTATTAGCTGCTATTTCAAAATCTACTTTATTATTTTGCACGCCTAATAAACCGTTTACATTTATAGCATTTTCGCCGACAGCTAAATTAAAGTTTTTTGCATGAATGCTGTCTGCAGAGTAATGCACTTCACCATCACCCTTAACCACATAGTCTCGCAAAGTGCCCGATAAGTTTTTCAAGTCCACATCCGCTTCAATCCCTCTTGCTGAATGTGATACGTTGACCTTTGAGATAAAATTTAATTTTCCAGGCAGCTCGCTGATAAAAAACTCTGGATCAATCTGATTGCCTTGCAAAGACATAGTCGCTTGTATTGCTGGCTTAAGTACGACTTTGCCATTACCTGCGATACTTCCTTGATCTGAGCTAAAACTCATTTTTGAAATAGTAACCGCCTCCTGGCTGGCGGCACCATTGATATTTACAGTGGCGATTGACGGTAAGTAACTGCTTTTAACGTCTGTACTTAAACCATAGTTAAGCGAATCTAGAGTACCTTCTATATCAAATTGCCCCTGTTGCATAGTGATTTTTGGCGCTTGCTGAAGTGGCAATGCAATGCTCTCCCAGTTACTTTTTGCCACTATACTCAATTCTTCTAATGGTGCATCCAATGAAATAACCGATGCAATCTGCAAAGGCTGTAACAGAGAATGCTTTAGCTTTATTTTATTAATATCTCCATTTATGACCGCACTTCCTTGCCAAGTAGTTTTTCTCTCGTCAGCAAAACTCCATTTAACCTCTCCTGAAGATGCAAATGGTTTTTGTAATGTACCTTCTAGCAAAGCATTCACCTGAAAAGGTGCAGTCGTTACCGATACGTCTTGAATTGAATAGCTATTATCATCAACATGCATGCCCGCTTGTATTTGATCTATATATTGAATGGCATCTTCATTCTGTATTGCAATAGCATTTAATTGCATATGCTTTACCAAAATCTCAACCGGTAGTTTTATAGCATCAGGTAATTCTGTTTTTGCTTTTTCTTCACATGGCTTTGTTAGTTCAATGCTTGCTGAACCAAGTGTCAGCTCATGCACCTCTACAACTTTACTGATAAGTTTTCTTGCATTCCAAATTACACGCACATCATGTAACTCAGATATTTTCCCGCAATGAGCGAACTGAATTTTCTTTATAGATAAATCATCAAGTAAACGGCCTTCAATATTTTCTACTGTTATATTTTCTGGAATAAAGGACGCAGTAGTAGCAAACAACCATCTCGTACCCGACTGTGTAGCAATAAGAAAGTAAATTGCAATAATTAACAGCATCACAAACGCAATGGGCGTTAGCAGTATAGAGATAAGTATTTTCTTTTTCATAGGCTTCTTTCTTGTATCGCCAGTTTATAGCCTCGGCTTATAACTCTGGTCCAAGACTAAAATGAATACGAAAATCATCCTCATCATCGTCATCCTCATCAACCGGGAAAGCCACATCCACTTTCACAGGGCCAATGGGTGAGCGCCATCTCACGCCAACACCAGCAGACTGCTTGATTTGAATATCATCTGCTTCAAAAGCATTCCCCGCATCTACAAATGCCGCCAATGCCCATTTGGGTTTAAACAAATAGTCGGCCTCAAAACTGCCCACCATCACACCTTCCCCACCAATCACATCTCCGTCACTTCCTTCTGGCCCTAATGATTCAAATTCATAACCTCTTATACTATTATCACCGCCAGCGAAAAATCGTAGTGTGGAAGGTAGCTGAGTAAAATCATCTACAACATTATAACCGGCCTGAAAACGTGTCAAAATACGCGCCTTCTTTCCAAGCGGTAATATTCCCTTACTGTTAAGTTTAAGTTGCAATAAATCAACATCAGATAATAATGACCGTGATGCACCACGTGCCTCTAATGAAAGATGATAACCAAGAGTTGGGTAAATAGGGTTATTACTTCGTGTTTTGTTCCATGAAATACCAGGCATTAGTAAAGAAGATGATTCATCATCTTCACCCACCTCAAAATCTTCTAGCAAAAACTCAATAAAAATATTCTCTAACCAACCATTCTCACGAAGCTTAGTTCGGCCAATGTTTGCAACGATAGAATCACTTTCAGAAGTATCCGTATCTTCGTGTGCGGCACCCGCTTGCAAACTAATAAAGTCAGTCTGAGGCTGACCAATCGGTACCTTATAATTGAAACTTAAATTAGATATAACAGGTGAAAGCAGTAGTTTGGCATCATAGTAATGCCCCCTATCATTTACCCTTCTATTTTTATGCTCAAATCTGAAACGTGGCCCGGTATCGGTAGACGCACCTACGCCCACTGAAAAAGTCCTACGATTTGACTTAACTAGATTTATTTCTACTGGAATCACACCATCTTGACGCTGATCAAAAAGTGCTTTTACTTCCACATCCGAATAATAACCACAGCTATTTAGATCTTGATATGTTTTTATAATATTTGAGCTTAAATAATAGTCGCCAGGTTTTACCGATAAGTATTTTTTAAATAACTCTTCCTTCAATGAGGTGCGATCATAATTCACTTCACCTAATCGATAACGAGCACCAGACTCATAGTGGATAAATACTTTTGCTATATTTTTAGCCCTGTTAACTCTTAGTGCGTGCGCCTTATATTTACCGTCAAAATAACCACGTGTTAACGCAGCAGCCTCAATAATTTCTTTTACAGCATCATATTTGTCATGGCGCAATAGATCGCCATCCTTTAGTGGTAAATTATCTAAAGCTTCTAAAAACTTCTTATCGTTTTTTGCCTCACCCTCAACCTTTACTTCTACAGCTGTCACTTTAGTGCGTGGACCTGGGTCAATAGATAAATCAACCTGCCAACAATCTTCATGTTTATCTACTTTTTTAGTGAAAGTAGCGTTGTAATAGCCATAGGCATTTAATGCCTCTCCTAATTCAACATCAATTTTTTTTGCTGCATGACGGACACGCCAATCTGCCGCGTCACAAAACAAACTATGAATAAATAAATTTTCTTGAATCTGTTGAACTAATTTTTTATCTGCATTATTTATACTAACGAAAACTTCAATATTATTATTAGCAAACACATTAAAAGACAATATACTGGCAAGTAATCCAATAACTATGAATAAATCCTTCTTCATCAATCGTTCTTTATTCCATTATTAATTAATACTGCACTATTCTAAATCTAATTAAGCAGGCAGTTAGGCAGGAAAGACCAGCCCTATCTTAGGGCCATATATTCGCTAGGGTTCATGTTATATATAATTTTAAAGCAGCAAGACAAATCTTTTGTCTAGATATGGACCAAACTGAAGCAACTCACCATAGCTGTCAATAGCATTAATTTAAGAGCCTGAGCCATTAATAACAAATTTCTTGCTAGATTTTAATGAAACTACTAATTTTTATGGCTGAACAATAGCATTCGATGAATTGATAGACATCGTCAAATAGAATATCTAATATCCACACATTATATGCTGAGCCAGCTAAATCTCAGCATTTCGTATAGCAAACAAAACATTATTTGCATTTTCAGCAGAATCAACAGGAAGACAATTTGAAAACTTCATATAA
>CAZVPJ010000082.1:5667-7930 GCA_964629035.1 uncultured Thiotrichales bacterium
ACCGGCCCTAAAAAACAACAAAGAAGCCTCAAGCTCTTTAATTAAAAAAATTAACACTAAATTCGCTGAATATAGAAAACAAGATATATCTAACACCAAGAAGTTTATATCTGGCCTAGAAATTATTGCTAACAGATTGACATGGCTTGTCCTAACCTCAAAAGAGCCCGTTATAAAAAGTAATCTTGAGTATCAAGAAGCAATAATTAAAAGGCTTTCTGAAGAAGTCAAATATGCAGAGACCCATCTTGATATATCTCAAAATGATGTTATACAAATTACTAAGGAAATTGAGCAACAACATGAATCTGTAAACCTAGCAAAAACCAAGGTAGCTGATACAAATAATCAAACACTTGAAATCATCGAAGATGGCGTATTCAGTAATTTTAAATCAATTTTATTAAAACAAAAACTATTAGTAGCTGAATCCCAATTAGCATTAAATGAAAGCAAACTACATTTCTTGGAAGCTAAACTTGATATTTCTACTTTAACTTTAAATTCACCAGAATATTCAATAGATGGAATAATTAATAAATATAAAACTAGAGATTCATTCATTAAACTGACTCAAGAGGAAAATGAAACATGGAATTCTATATTCAGGAAAGAAATCGATTCTCTAATATCCATAGCGTCTGAAAACAGTAACCCTCTGGGTGAAAATGATGAGGTAAGCCAGATACTTAATCAGCGAAGAATTCTTGCGCCCGATACTGCATTATCTCTACGTAAATTAGATAGCTCACTAAAAGATTTAAAATTTATTAACGACATCATTAGAAACAAACTCTCAGAAAATCAAGGAGCATTATTTAAAATACAATCTAGCAGCTCTATTACTTTTTCGGAAGCATGGAAGAATTCAAAAACATTCTTTAGCAAAAGTTTATTTAATATTGGGGATATACCCGTTACAGCAGCAGATATATTACGCGCAATTATTATAATTTTATTTGCGTATTTTATATCGCGTGTCGCACAAAAGATCATAAAAAAAGTTACAACATCGGATACTGGTCAAAGCTCTCCTGTTTTTTATACATTAGGCAGACTGTCTCATTATTTAATTATATTAATAGGTCTAACGATTGCACTATCATCAATAGGTTTAAGCTTTACAAATATTGCTATCGTGGCTGGCGCACTTAGTGTTGGCATAGGCTTTGGATTGCAATCTATCGTAAATAATTTTGTATCCGGAATCATTGTACTGTTTGAACAAAATATTAAAATTGGTGACTTTGTAGAGCTTGATACAGGAATGAAGGGAGTCGTAAAAGGCATACACGTAAGAAGTACTATCATTACAACATTAGACAACTTAGACATAATTGTACCTAACTCGGAATTAGTAAGTGCTAAAGTTACTAACTTCACCATGAATGAACCTATGTTTCGTATACATATACCTTTTGGAGTGGCATATGGATCTGATAAAAAAATAGTTGAAAAAGCAGGTCTTGAGGCCGTTAAGAATGTGGAAGTTACCTATGATGATGGCGCTAAAAGAAGACCCCAAGTCTGGTTGGTTGGTTTTGGAGATAACAGCTTAAACTTTGAATTGATTGTATGGGTAGTCAATAAAGTCGGCTCACATGCTACTCCGGGGTCCTGGAAAGCCCTTTACAACTGGGAATTAGAGAATGCTTTGGAAAAATATGGAATCACAATACCTTTCCCTCAACGCGACTTACATATAATAAGTGGCTTAGACAAAAGCCATGAATAGTTTACTTATTCGGGTCGCTACATACTTTTGTGATTGAGCACACTATATTGAATACCCACCCTTCTGCAATTAAACTATTGTTTTACCATTCATTTCGCTGTAAATAGACTATCTATTGACTATCTTTTGTATATACATTAAATTAGCGGCTAATTGTTGAGCAATAACGTGAGGTTAATAGCCATGGCTAAAAAGCTTTCTAAAAACAAAGCAAAGAAAACTGCAATAATAATTGCCCGTAAAGCGGTAAAAAAAGCGGGTGTGAAAAAAAATAAATCCAAAGCAATCAAGAAAGCAACCAAAGCTGCCTTAAAACCAACCAGGAAAGGTGCCAAGAAAAAAGCTTTAAAAGCTGCACGTAAAATCGCTAAAAAAGCTGCTTAATCGAATTTAGATAGATGTCTCAAAATATACTTATTGAATGGATATCATAAATTAACCTTGGAGAAACATGGCCTCTGACAAAAAAAATAAAAAAAAACAAAATAAAGACGCCCAATTAGTACTTCGAATGGATAGCAAAATGCG
>CAZVPJ010000083.1:0-7896 GCA_964629035.1 uncultured Thiotrichales bacterium
GTGGCAGCTGAACCATCTTTGTCGCCAAGGTTTTCCCTTATTTTCTGCATATTATTCTTCATTACAGCTATATATTCTTTGTCTGTAAGGAGTCTATTTAATTCAGTAGATATATTATTTATCGTAGCATTTTCTTGTATAAACTCACGACATATCTCTTTGTTTGCAATAACATTTGCAATCCCTGCATAAGTAAATTTTACAATACGCTTGAAAATTTGGTATGTGATCGGTGAAATTTTATATACAATTAACATTGGTACCTTCAGGAGTGTAATTTGCAAGGTGACAGTACCAGATGCCGCTGCAATAGCATCACAAGCGTTAATTACGTTATAGATGTCTTCAGGAGTGGTGCATACTTCAATATTCGCATCTGATATATGTTTGTCTATTAATGCATGAGGCAGCGTGGCAGCAATGGGTGTAATGAATTGAATATCTTGTCTTTGTTGTAGCAACTCTTTTGCTGCACTTAGAATTATAGGATAGTTACGCTCAATTTCACTTACACGACTACCCGGAAATAAACCAATTAATTTTTTATTTGGGTCTAGTTTATGGATGGTATGGAAATCAGCTTTATCAGTTGAAATCTTGGCTTCTTTAACTAGCGGATGCCCTACATATTCTACAGGCACACCTGCATCAAGATAGAAGCGTTCTTCAAAAGGGAATACCACCGCCATCATATCTACATAATTCTGGATGAGTTTTATCCTACTTTTTCGCCAAGCCCATATTTGTGGGCTGATATAATACAAAACTTTAATTCCATTTTGTTTTGCAACTTTAGCAAGTGGCAAATTGAAGTCGGGAGAATCAATTAAGATAAGTAAGTCTGGTTTTTCTGACTTTAAAGTATTTTTGGTTTTGTTCAGCAGCTTGCGAAGCCTAGGGTAGTGCTTAAGAACTTCTATTAAACCAACCACTGAGAGTTCAGATACATTTGTATGAAGCTCTACACCTTCTTGCTGCATTTTTTTTCCACCAATACCATAGCAATTGATATTTGGTAAAATTTTTTTAATTTCTCTTACAACATGTGCTCCATGCAAATCACCTGAAGCCTCGCCTGTAACGATCATTACATTTGGAAGGTTAATGTTTGATTTTTTATTCGGCACTTTTTACTATTTTGACAACTTCGTCAATTTGTTGATTTGACATTTCAGGAAACATCGGCAATGAAATGCATTTTGAGCATATATCCAGCGTGTTATGAAGGTTCTCTGAACGAGAGATATTTTTAAACGCAGGTTGCTCAGAGAGTGGAATTGAATAATATATGGCATGGCCTATATTTGCGTCGCTTAGCTTTTCAGATATCGCGTCACGATTATTACTCAGAAGCGTATATTGATGAAAAACATGAGACCCATTATTTTCAAATGATGGAGCTACGATTGTCGGTGATGACTCAAATTGTTCGTTGTAGTTCTTTGCTACTAAGATGCGATTATTATTAAATCTATCAATATGTTTTAATTTGATACGTAAAATAGTGGCTTGTAATTCATCAAGGCGACTATTCCAGCCGACAATCTCATGATGGTTGCGAATTTTGCTACCATGACTTTTTAACAACATAAACTGCTCTGCTGTATCATCACAATTAGTCGTGAAAAGCCCACCATCACCGTAACAACCCAGGTTTTTACTTGGGAAAAAACTAAAGCAACCGGCATCACCAAAAGAGCCTGTTTGTTGGTTACTTATCTTGGCGCCAAATGACTGAGCACAATCTTCTATTATTTTTAAATTATTGTTTTCAGCGATTTTCATTATTTCAGGCATATCAGCAACTTGCCCGAAAATATGCACGGGTAAGATTGCTTTAGTGTGACTGGTAATTGCAGATTTTATGGCGGATGCAGAAATATTATAAGTACCTGGCTCAATATCAACAAAAACAGGAATTGCACCAACATAGCAGATAGCTTCAATAGTAGCTGCAAAACTAAAAGGCGTGGTAATAATTTCGTCTCCTTTTTGTATTCCGCAGGCGCGCATTGCTAAATGTAATGCGTCTGTTCCAGAATTACAGGAAATGGCATGTTTCACACCCAGGTACTCTGCAGCTTCAGACTCAAACGCTTTTACATTTGGGCCCATTATAAATTGGGTGTTCTGCAATACTTCAGAAACTGCAGAATCAATATTATTCTTTAATTCAGCGTACTGTTGCTTTAGGTCAAGCATTGGAATCATAAATGTTGTCCATGTGTTAAATGTTTAAATGAGAGTAAAGTGCATAATTATAGAATTAGGTTAGGAGTTCACTGATTTGTATTGCGGTGAGTAGCGCATGCTTTGCATCATGACCGGTAACTTTAGGGGTTGAGTTGGTTGTAACGCACTCCAGGAAGTGTTCAATTTCAGACTTAAGTGCATCTGATTTTTCAAAAGTATCTTTTTGGATATCAATATTAGGCACTCCAGGATACATTTCACCACTACCTTTTTTATAAGTGGAAAGCTCTCTATTTTGGAAATCAACTGATAGATAAGCATCATTTTTGAAGATGCGCATTTTGCGATCTGTTTTATTGCTTACTCGACTTGCTGTCACATTTGCAACACAACCATTTTTAAAAACGATCCTCGCATTCGCAATATCAAAGTCATTTGATAATACCGATGTTCCACTGGCATCGATTTTTTCAACTTGCGAATTTACTAAATCCAAAATGATATCAATATCATGAATCATAAGATCTAGTATAACGCTTACTTCAGTGCCTCTAGGGTTGTAAGGTGCAAGTCGATGTGATTCGATAAATCGTATGTCTGAAATTTCATCTTCCATGGCCAGTATGGCAGGATTGAAGCGTTCCAGATGCCCAACTTGAAGAATGCAATTGTTTGAGTGGGCTAAAGCAATGAGTTCATCAGCTTGTTCTACGGTAGTCGTGATTGGTTTTTCTACTAACACATGCGTGTTATGCTTCAAAAAGTCAGCTGTGATTTCGTAGTGTAAATCTGTAGGCACTACAATACTAACTGCATCTACTTTGTCCAAGAGGTCATGATAATCACGGTACGCATCACAGCCCGTCTCACTGGCTACTTTCTGAGCATTTTCATAATCCTTATCAACAACACCGAGTAACTTGCTGTTTTTTAATTCTGAATATTTTTGTGCATGGAATTTGCCTAAATATCCAACACCTATTACGGCTGTTCGTATCTCTGACACTGGTTTTTAAGGTATCCTTTTAACTAAGCGTGCAGTATACGAAGTTTACCTACCAAGGCATATCGTTCACCTTATCGAGTTGGTTAAAACTTAGCCGGACACCTGTAGAAAGTTGAGTAAAAAATATATCCATGTCTAAAACGAAATTAGAAGTAAAGCGAATTGCAGGTATTGATGAAGCAGGACGCGGTCCATTAGCGGGGCCGGTCGTTGCGGGAAGTGTAGTATTAGATCCAAATAGTAATATTGATGGTTTAGCAGATTCTAAAAAACTGAGCGTAAAGAAGCGACAGCTCTTATATAGTGAAATTAAAGCTAAAGCGCTTGCCTGGGGTTTAGGTTATGCAGCACCAGATGAAATTGATGAACTAAATATTCATCAGGCGACATTGTTAGCTATGCGGCGCGCATATGCTGCTATGCAATATGAAGCAACCCATGTATTCATCGATGGATTGCATAGCCCTGCATTAAATGTTGGCTGTACAGCAGTTGTAAAAGGTGATCAATTAGTTGCAGAAATAAGCGCAGCATCAATACTTGCCAAAGTGGCTCGTGATGCTGAAATGCAAGCGCACCATATTGATTTGCCACAATATGGCTTTGATCAGCATAAGGGTTACCCGACTGCCAAGCACATTGCAGCATTACAAAAGTTTGGTCCATGTGAATTGCACCGGAAAAGTTATAAGCCTGTTAAAGATGTAATCGCTGCGTGGAATGCAGCATAAAAAATACGTAATCACTCATGCCACAATTCATACATTTGCATTTGCATACTGAGTATTCACTTGTAGACAGTATTGTTAGGGTGCCTAAGCTCATGCAAGAGCTTAGCAGTAAAGGAATGTCTTCAGTCGCGTTAACTGATTTTAATAATTTATTTGCATTAGTTAAGTTCTATCAAAAAGCACTGAAGAATGGCATAAAACCAATCATTGGTGTGGAAGCACAGATAGCTGGAATTTCAGCCAAAGATCCCAATTCACGTGTAGTTTTTTTATGCAAAAACAATGATGGTTATCAAGAACTTACCAGACTAGTTACGCGTGCCTACATAGAAGGTCAAAGAGGAAGTGGTCCAACTCTGGAGCGGGATTGGCTAATTGGTGCAGGTAAAAATTTAATTGTTATTTCTGGCGCGCGAGATGGTGATGTGGGGCGTGCCATTATTTCAGGAAATAAAAAATTAGCAGTTGAGTATACATCGTTCTGGAAAAAGCATTTTAAAGATAACTTTTATATCGAATTGCAACGCACAGGTAGAGACGACGAGGAAGTATATAATCAACAGGCTGTTAAGTTAGCAGCTAAATATTCATTGCCTGTCGTCGCAACGAATGATGTCCGATTTTTAGAACAAGATGAATTCGATGCACATGAAGTGCGTGTCTGTATCCATACAAGCAGAGTCATCAATGATCCACGACGTCCACAATTATATTCCTCGCAACAATACCTGCGAAGTAGTGAAGAGATGGTGGAATTGTTCAAAGACATTCCTGAGGCGATTACTAATACTGTAGAAATAGCAAAACGCTGTAATGTCACCTTGTCTTTTGGCGAGAATGTTTTGCCTGAATTTCCAATTCCTGAAACCCATACGCCGCCGGAATATATGCGTCAACAATCTGAAGAAGGTTTGCAGCGACGCCTGCAAAAATTAAAGATTGATGATCGGGAAATGAAGCAAAAGTATCAAGATCGTTTAGATATTGAATTAGATGTAATTAACACAATGGGCTATGCGGGGTATTTTCTTATTGTCGCTGACTTTACAAGTTGGGCTAAAGAAAATGAAGTGCCAGTTGGCCCGGGACGTGGTTCGGGAGCGGGTTCGTTAGTCGCTTATGTATTGGGTATAACAGATGTTGATCCTCTAAAGTATGACTTGTTATTTGAACGTTTCCTGAATCCTGAGCGTGTTTCGATGCCTGACTTTGATATAGATTTTTGTATGGATAATCGGGATCGCGTTATCGATTATGTAGCAGAGCGTTATGGCCGTAACAGAGTAAGTCAGATTATCACTTACGGCACAATGGCGGCGCGTGCGGTCGTGCGTGATGTCGGGCGTGTGTTGGGTCACCCTTATGGTTTTGTGGATCGAATTGCCAAGCTCATTCCATTTGAAGTAGGGATGACATTGGATAAAGCGCTGAAAGCAGAGCCCGCATTGAAAGATCAATATAACAACGAAGAAGATGTGCGAAGTGTGTTTGATATGGCGTTAATGCTTGAAGGTATTGCGCGTAATGCAGGCAAGCATGCGGGTGGTGTTGTGATTGCGCCAACCGAGCTGACCGCTTTTACCCCATTATATTGTGAGCCGGGTGGAACTAATGTTGTCACTCAACTGGATAAAGACGATGTAGAGGCGATGGGTCTTGTTAAGTTTGACTTCCTTGGTCTACGAACGCTTACGATTATTGATAATACGGTTCAATTAGTTAATAAAAAGCAAAAACTTCTTGGTGAATCATTAATAGAAATTGAAGATTTACCGTTGGATGATGCAGCTACATATGAAACCTTAAAGCGTCAGCAGACCACAGCAGTGTTTCAATTAGAGTCTAGTGGTATCAAGGATATTATTAAACGACTTCAACCCGATACATTTGGTGAAATAGTGGCACTGGTTGCACTTTATCGACCCGGGCCACTGCAGTCAGGAATGGTAGACGATTTCATTCTTCGTAAACATGGTGCACGTGTAGATTATTTCCACCCTGATATTGAGCATATATTAAAAGAAACATATGGCGTTATCCTCTATCAAGAGCAGGTAATGCAAATTGCACAAATATTGGCAGGTTATACCCTTGGTGGTGCAGATTTATTGCGACGCGCAATGGGTAAGAAGAAACCTGAAGAGATGGAAAAGCAACGCGAAATATTTGAAAGTGGTGCAGTAGAGCGTGGTGTAGATCTAAAGTTAGCTACACATATATTTGATTTGATGGAAAAGTTTGCAGGTTACGGATTTAATAAATCCCACTCGGTCGCTTATGCATTGCTTGCGTATCAAACGGCTTGGTTGAAAACTCATTTTCCTGCTGAATTTATGTCATCTGTGATGTCGTCGGATTTGGACAACACAGATAAAGTTGTGATCCTCATTGATGAATGTCGTGGCATGGGTATTAAAGTGCTTTCTCCAAGCATTAATAGCTCTAACTATAATTTCACCGTGCCCGAAGATAATATTATTCTATATGGTTTGGGTGCATTAAAGGGTGTTGGTGAAGCGGCTGTTGATGAGATGGTAGCGGAGCGTGAAAAGAGTGGGAAATACCAAGATTTAGATGATTTCTGTTTGCGTCTGGGTTCACAAAAAGTAAACCGACGTTGCATTGAAGCATTGGTGCGTGCTGGGGCTATGGATTGTTTTGGTTATTCACGTGCTAGTTTATTTCAACACTTGGATAAATCTTTGCGATTTGCAGAACAGCGACATCGCGATGATGATGCAGGGCAAAATGATATGTTTGGACATGCTGAAGTGAGCATGAAAAGTAGTAAAGTACAGGAAGTGCCAGAGTGGGAAGAAGAGAAAAAATTATTGGGTGAGCGTGAAACGCTGGGCTTGTATTTAACTGGTCATCCAATTACACGATATCGTGATGAACTGGATAAAATTACCAGTAAGAATATTAAAGAGCTCCTTGCTACAGGTAATGATTTAGGCCCACAAAAATCTTGGCAAGCTCGAGATGAATCAAAAACGATCTTGGTTGCAGGTCTATTGGATCAGATTCGTTTACGGAACAGTCCAAAGGGACGAATTGCATTTTTGAGTTTAGATGATAATACCGGACGTATGGATATTGCGGTATTTGCTCAGGATTACGCAAAGTTTGACCATGTATTGATTAAAGATGCTATTTTAATAATAAAAGGTAGCCTTGGTTGGGATGAATATACGGGGCGGGTACGAGTGCGAGCAGATCATGTTTGGAGTTTTGATGATTATTTAAAGCAATTTGGAGCAATGTTGAATATTAAGATCAAGTCTGAGGGTGATTCATTGGGATGGGTACAAGATTTGCAGTCACTACTTTTGCCGTTTAAAGATGGCAATTGCTCAATTATGGTGGAATATCAAAATAACTCTGTTGAGACCAAGCTTAAATTTGGTGATGATTGGAATATATCTTTGGATGAAAAACTTCTACAGCGTCTAAGTAAAGTTTCTGAGGTTTTAAATACAAGTGTCGTGTACAAGAAACAGAGTATTAATGCATAATTACAAGTATATTAATTATTGAAGGCTAGAATGAATCCTGACTATCTTGAATTTGAACAACCCATTGTTGAGCTTGAAGCCAAAATTGAGGAGCTTCGATTAGTTGAAAGCGATAATGAATTTAACCTTGATGAAGAAATTACTAAGCTACAAGCTAAATCTAAAGGTTTAATCGAATCTATTTTTTCCAATTTAACGCCTTGGCAAGTTGCACAAATAGCCCGACATTCCAAGCGGCCATATACCTTGGATTATATTGAAAGGTTGTTTACTGATTTTTCTGAGTTACACGGCGATAGAATGTATGCAGATGATGCAGCAATCGTATCGGGTATCGGGAAATTTGACGGACAATCTGTAGCCATTATTGGTCATCAAAAAGGCCGTAATACCAAGGAAAATATAAAACGTAATTTTGGTATGCCACGACCTGAGGGTTATCGGAAGGCGC
>CAZVPJ010000084.1:0-7799 GCA_964629035.1 uncultured Thiotrichales bacterium
ACAATGATGATGGGGATCAAAGTGAAGATGATGAAGACAATGCCGTGGTCACGCCTGGTGGTATTGCTGGTACTGCAGATTTGTCTTTAATAAAAGACGTTAATAATACTTCACCGTCATCCGGCGATGTTATTACCTTTTCAATAACTGTTTCAAATGATGGTCCTGCTGATGCAACAAATATTGAAGTTACTGATATCGTCCCGACAGGTTATGTAAACATTCAGAATGTTAGTAATTCAGGTGTGGTAAATGGAAATATTATTACTTGGCAGATACCAAGTTTGTTAACAAATAATAATACCGAGTTAACGTTTGATGTTGAGGTTATATCTGTCTCGGATCCTACTTCAGAATATTTAAACACTGCACAAATTACCGCGAGTGATCAATTAGATTCAGACTCCACCCCGAACAATGATGATGGGGATCAAAGTGAAGATGATGAAGATAACGCTTCCGTTGCTCCGCTTATTGATCCTACAGGTTTCTTCTACTGTGAAGATAATGGTCAAATTTTAACAGGTGGATCTATTGCTTTTGTTGGTGGTCCTACTAATGTTATTTCTGATGGTTCAAATGGAAGTTATCAAATTTTATTTAACCCTGGCGCAGTATCTACAAACTATGTTGCAAATATTACTTATCCACCAGGAACAATACCTGGAACAAGATTACCAACTGCAGCAATAGATCTTGATACTTCACCACCAGCAAGTGATTTAATATTAGGTAGTGAAGATGCTAACAATGATGGAATATTAGACGACTTTAGTGCTGGAGCCAATCCATGGTCTAATGAATTTATTGTTATTTTGGGTGATCAAGCTGTATTAAGGAATAATATTCCTGTTACAAATTGTGCAAGCGCAGTAATACAATTAAATAAAATTGCGGCCGATAATTCAGTAACCGTTGGTAGCTTAGCCGAATATCAAATTAACGCGCGTGCTTCAATGCCGTTACCGTTAACTGATATTGATATTGTAGACAACATTCCAGGCGGTTTTAATTATGTGGAAGGCTCTGGAATTATTATTCGTGCAGGGTTAGATGGTATATTAAATACGGATGATGATATTACATCAAATGCCATTGTTACGGGAACTGATCCAATAACCTTCCAAGATATCGATTTTGCAATTAATGAAGAAGTTATTATTCGTTATTTCTTGCAAGTAAGCACAGGTGTAATAGAAGGAACTTATGAAAATACAGCAAGCTGTACGAATGGTTTCAATTTAGCATTTTGTAATATTGCTAGCGCTTCAGTTAATGTTACACAAGATCCTATCTTAGAAAAAACAACTATTATTGGTAAAGTATTTGCAGACCGTGACGGTGATGGTTGGCAAGATAATGCAAACGCCACAAATATTGTTGTTAAATCTCTTAATGATAATAGTGACGCTCAAATAATTGAAAGTTTAAGTGGTCGTACTGATGCAACAGATCCGATCGACGAGCATCAAATAAATATATCTGTCTCACTACCAGACGATGAAACCGTACCTATCCAAATTACTACAGAGGAAGGTACAGTTTTGTTAGTTAATCATGACGGAATTGTGACAGAGAAACATATTGGTAAAAAAGCCAAAGGCCTTACTGGCCAAGACATCCGTGTTTCTAGTGAGACCCGTGGAAACAATATTGACCTCACCATCACAAACTTTGGTATTCATGAAGCTGGAATACCAGGTGTCCGTTTGGCTACTGTAGAGGGGTTGTTAGTTGAAACGGATGAATATGGCAGATATCACTTGGCAGATATCGATGGCGGCAGATGGGAAAGAGGGCGCAACTTCATTTTAAAAGCAGACCCATCAACACTAACAGAAGGTGCAGTATTCACAACCGAGAATCCTCGTGTTTTGAGGATTACACAAGGCTTAATGAGTAAGATCAATTTTGGTGTGAAGTTACCAAAACAAGATCCAGTTTATAAGAGTGTGATGGAAGAAAGAGTTATTGAGAGACAAGAAAAAATTGTTGAGACACGTGAATTGACAGGAATTGTCGATCCTGTGCGTTTTGATTCTGGTAAAGCAGATATACCTGATAGTTATATACAACAATTGCAACGTGCGATTAATACCTTGCATAATAAAGACAATGTACGTGTTAGTGTTATCGGTCATACCGATACTCAACCACTAAGTCCGCAAACAGCCGAGAAGTTTACAGATAACTATGGCTTAGCCATGGCTAGAGCAGATCAAGTTGCAAATCAATTAAGCCAGGCTTTAAATCTTGAACGAAATACTATTGAAACGCATGGTGTTGGCCCAGACGAGCCTGTAGCAACGAATAATACACTAGCAGGTATGGCGCTTAATAGAAGAGTAGAAATTAACGTGTTGTTTGATGAAAACGTCACCAAGACGTTTACTAGAACTATTCAAGAAAGAGTGGCGATAGGAAGAAGTGATATACAACTTCCTAAAGGTGGTCGTGTTTGGGCGGTTGAAGATCCAAGTAAGATAGACCCAAGAATGGATGTGCTATTTCATAATGCTGTTTCGATAGATGAAAGAGGCGCATCGTCATCTTTAAGCTTCAATAATTATAGTAATTACCTTGCCTTTATTCACCGCTGGGAAGTCAGTATTTACAACGATTCTGATATGGATCTGATCCATCCTATTGCAAAGGTAAGCGGTGATAGAAATAACTTCTTAAATCTTCATACACTGAACCTAGATGCAGGGGTTAAGCTTGATAATTCACTTTGGTATGTGCTGCGCGTTTATGATGAACAAAATAGAATGGATGAGACGGTTCCTAAGCGAATAGCAGTGGTGAATGACGACTTAAATAGTGTTGAACCGTTAACTGAAAAACAACGTGCTCAATTAGCGAAAAGTTTAATTGGTAAATCTAGTTTGTTAAATCAAAGAATTCCTGTTCATGGTTCGCGAATACGTATTAATGGTTCAGGAATAGATCCTAGTTATGTGTTAAAGATAGATGAATTAATTGTTCCTATTTCACATAAAGGCACATTTGCTACTGAACAACATCTGCCAACAGGTAAACATACTTTTGCTATCAATGTTAATGATGGCGAAGATGGAAATCTAGATGAAACAGAAGATCGAAATCTAAGTGTTGACGTTACGGGTGAGCACTTTTTTATGGTTGGTTTGGCAAATATAACAATAGGTGAGAATGATTTATCAGGAAATGTAGAGGCATTAGGTGAAGATGATCACTTTGATGATGATGTCTGGGTGGATGGTAGGTTGGCGTTTTACTTAAAAGGTAAAGTTAAAGGTAAGTACTTGATTACGGCTCAGTTAGACACGACTGAAGATGAGCTGCGTAACTTAGGTGACCGCTTAGAGTCTGAAGATCCCACACGTATATTTAGACAATTGGATCCCGATCAATACTATGCGGTTTATGGTGATGATTCAGTAACAATCGATGATACAGACAGTCAAGGCATGATGTATTTGCGCGTTGATTGGGATAAGAGTATGGCGTTATGGGGAAATTATAATACTGACATTACTGGAACTGAGTTTGCTCAATATAACCGAAGTTTATATGGAGCTAAGATCGAGCATAGGAATGTCAATACAACAGATTTTGGTGATCATAAACACGAGCTTCATGCATTTGCTTCAGAAGCACAAAATGTTGCTGCCCATAATGAATTTATTGCTACTGGTGGGTCGTTATACTATTTAAGAAATACAGAAGTAGTTCAAGGCTCAGAAAAAGTATGGGTTGAAGTACGTAACCGAGATTCTGAACAAATAACTGAAAATATCACACTTACACATGGTCAAGATTATGATATCGATTATTTACAAGGACGTATCATTCTTACCCGGCCATTAACGCAAGTAGATATTGGTAATGGCCCTGGAATTATCCGTAATGAACCTTTAGAAGGCGATGATGTTTTTCTATTAGTAGACTATGAATATAATCCAGATAGTTTTGATGCCGATGATATTACTGCAGGTGTTCGCGGAAAGGCTTGGTTAAATAAATATTTAGGCCTAGGGGCTACGTATATAAATGAAGAACGTGATGCCGAAGATTATGAATTAAAAGGAGCAGATTTAACCATCAAGGCAGGTAAAGGCACTTATCTAAAATTTGAGTATGCCGAGAGTGACGCTATTCAGACCGGTCAAAGTCTTATTTCTAATAATGGTGGCATAAGTTTTGACAATCAAGCACTTGCCGATGATCCTGGTGGTAAATCTGAAGCTTTTGGTATTGAAGCGCGAGCCAATTTTGCTGAGTTGACTAACAATAAACATCAAGGCTTCCTTATGGCCTGGTGGAAAGACCGTGACGCTGGTTTTTCATCAACGGCTCGTATTGATGATGGTATCGAAACGAAAGATATTGGTTTGGAAGGGGCGCTTCACGTAACAAAGAATTTAGAGTTGAGCACGCGCATCACGAATTTAGATCAAGTGGGTGTTAATGAACTCACGACTGCTAGTGTTCAAGCAGATTATTCTTTGACAGATAAATTAGTGGTGGGTGCGGAGTTGCGTCACGAAGATGAAGATACAGAAGTTTCGGTCGTTACGGGTACACGAAATAATAGTAAAGCAACATTAGGCGGACTTGGTCTGCGTTACAAGATTAACAGAGAAACAGAGCTCTATACTACAGGGCAGTTAGTATTAAGTGAGAGTGGAGATTATCAAGATAATGCTGGATTTACTTTAGGTGCAAGCAGGCAAATTAGTTCTAAGTTGGCATTAAAAGGTGAAGTTTTTCACGGTGATAGGGGAGACGCCTTTATTGTTGGAGGTGAATATGCGGTAACTCCAAATTCTAATGTTAGTATTAATGCGGGTTTTGGTAAAGGTGCTGCTACACAGGTAGGCACTAACTACACCACTGCCAGTGGCTTAGAACTCTATGGTAGTTATGCAGTTGATCCTGACCGAACAGATAGTGGTGCAAACAAGTATACCTTTGGTACAAAGCGAAGGTTACAAAATGGGTTGCAGATATATTCAGAGAGTCAGTTTGGTGAAGGGGATACTGAACAAAGTATTGGGCGTACCTATGGTCTTGATTATGATGTCACCGAAGAATGGAGATTAAGTGCATCTTTGCAAACCAATGACCTGGAGCTTGGTAATGGAGACATTGACAGGAGGGCTGCAACAATAGGGGCAAGATTTAAAAACAAAGCGGTTCGCTTTGGTTCTATTTTAGAGTATCGAGAAGATGATGATCAAACAACAGACTTAGATAATACTCAATGGGTCACGAGTAACACCATTGAGTGGCAAAAGAGTGAAAGCTTAAGATTGTTAGGTAAGTTAGATTTATCAACCACTCATAGTCAAAGAAATAAAAATGATGAAGCCAGGTATGCTGAGTTTAATTTAGGGTTTGCTTATAGGCCAGCTTTTAATGATCGTATGAATATATTAGGTAAGTACACATTTTTGTATGACCTCGGTACCAGTGGGCAAGAAGATTCTACAGTGGATGAGCGCAGTCATATATTCTCATTAGAGGGGTTATATGATTTAAACCAGAAATGGGAATTGGGTGCAAAATATGCTCATCGTGAAGGAGATGTTCGTTTCTCACGTGGATCTGGAGAATGGTTTGAGTCAGGTGCACATTTGGCAGTAATTCGTACGCGATATCATTTCATAAAAAAATGGGATGCACTTATGGAATATCGTTGGTTAGAGGCTGAAACGGAAGACGATGATAGGAAAGGTTTCTTGTTAGGTGCTTATCGTCATATTGGGAATAACTTTAAAGTCGGTGCAGGCTATAATTTTACTGACTTTGATGATGATTTAACAAACCAGAGTTATGAAAGTGATGGATGGTTTTTTGATGTCGTCGGAAAATATTAACGAAACAATATAGATATGAAGTTCAATGTATGTGATTTTTTAATTTTTTATAATTATAATTAGTATAGATTATCCAATGGTTACCAATCGTTAAGTGAAATCAAGTTTTATCAGGAGTGTGTATGTTTAACAAATTACTACTAATAGCAATAACTACATTATTTGTTATTAGTTGTGGTAATGATGATTCAAATTATAGTGAAAACAATGATGATGCTTATGATGAATCTATCAATACCAGTGATAGTGAAAACGGTGATGATCAAGACGAGATGGCTTCTCCTGATATTGAAGGAAACTACGCGCTGAGCATATCTGATGGATATTTAGGTAATACTATCAAAGGCGAAGCCGCCATATCCTCAGTGTTGAGCGATAATGACGGAATTAAATCATCGGGGTTTGCAATTTATCTTACTAATGACGATGAGCAGCAATCACCTGTAGAAATCATCAATATTACTTTATTGAGAATAGGGGATGATACGCGACAACTTCAGGTTGGGAGTTATCCGTTAATTTATGGTGAAGCTGATAAAGATGTCAAACAATATGGTAGCTTAAGCATTATTAGTTCAGATATAGACACCACTAAAAATATATCTTTTGTAGAGGGTGCTTTAAATGTAGAAGCAGTGGATGAGCTGGAATATAAGATCAATGATGCAGTGAGTATGCATCATGATACAGCAGTAGCATCGTTGTCGGTCACAATGCATGATAAAGCTAAAGCCAAAAATTTTAACATTTCAGGTGACATGAGAGTTGTAAGTATTGGTAAAATGAAAACTAAGTAGCCTAGAGTTACTTAATTGACGCAATAAGGCTTGCAAGTTTTTGATCAAGTCTTACTGCTTTATTTTTCCATTTTGAGACACCATTGACGCAATTAGTGTTGCTTAAGTCAGGTGTTTGTTCTTTTTCACGAATCAAGATCCCCGACTGTGTTACCGAAACAGTATAAAGCTTATTTGGTTTCATTGTTTTATAGGCTGAACTTCCGTAGATAGTATCTACCGGTGGAAATTTGTTTTTATATTTGTTGGCTATCTGAGCTAAATCTATCGTTGATTGTGTTTTCAAGTCATGAGCACTGTGGTTCTTATTATTTTCGTCTTCTATATTGGTATATCGTCCTGAAAGTCTATCAATTCTATACATTGCATCAAAACCAAATAATGTGGCCCATGATTTCCATTTCAAAAACTGAGTATCGATGCGCCATTCATCGCCATATATTCTATAAACATTTTCTTCACAGAAATTTCCTAATCTTAACGTTGCATCAAATTCTTGTTGGTTAACGGCTGTAAACGTTAGTTGAGCAATGGGTTTTTCTGAAGATAAACGTTGATAGGTAAATAGGTTGCTTGATACTAGAAATATCAACACAAGAATAGGTAACAATGAGAGTTTGAATATCTTTAACGCTATGAATTTAATCATGGATCCTATTCTAGACGATTATGACTGAAGGCTAATATATGTTTCCTCAACAGGTATTGTTTTGATAATGAATGGCGCACAAAAAAGGCTGGTGTATACCAGCCTTATAAATATAGGTAAATATAGGTGAGTTACTTTATTGTTTCGTAAACATTCTGCGTTTTGAGCCTACTAAACCCATGATGCCTAAGCCAAGCAACATCATAGTTGTTGGTTCGGGCACTGAAGCGGTAGGTGTGATGCTCAAGGTGCTGATATCCCACGAGCCTGTAATTTGCACGCGCCCATTATTTTGGTTAATTCCATCAAAATCTAATCCAAATGATTCAAATAATCGCCTGCTGTTTCTGCCAAACTCAGAAACAAATTCTATGCATGAAAATAACCCATTATCAAAGGTAAGAGTTGGAAAAAAACCGAAATAATCGATATCATCTTGTTCATTAAAGTTTCGTGAACCAATCATTAGATTTAATGATCCACCAAAAGCAT
>CAZVPJ010000085.1:0-3247 GCA_964629035.1 uncultured Thiotrichales bacterium
TTATCAAACCTTATTTCCCTGAGTTTTTTTCGAAACCTCATGACAAGAGAAAAGAAAAAATCACCATCGAAGGGCTCTTGACGATGAGTTCTCGTCTTAATTTTGCAGATAGCCCGTATTACAGCGAGTACGAAAATACTGCGAGCTGGCATGACCCTGGTTCTTGGCGAGCGTATTGGGCTGCCGATAATTTTCTTGATCGAGCATTACATACCGATTTAGTGGAAACCGATGATGAGATTGCGGGCATATACAATACTCCTGCATGTAATTTACTCACCACGGTATTAAAACGATCGGCCAATATGAACTCAAAAGAATTTGCCGACAAATATTTGTTTGGACCCCTAGGGATCAAAAACTATATTTGGCATCACGATTCTGATTATAACTATGTCGGTGGGCATACAATTTTTATTCGTCCACGTGATTTAGCCAGAATAGGGCAAATGATTTTGGATGACGGTGTGTACCAAGGCCGACAAATTGTTTCAGAAGAATGGTTGGCAAAATCATTTCATCCTACCGTCTCGAAATTAACAACTACGGATGACGGTAAGACTTCATTTGATTATGGTTACCTGTGGTGGCTAGGTGAACACCAAGGTTATGATTATCAATTCGGTTGGGGTTTTGGTGGACAGTTTTTATTTCTCATTCCCGATGCCAATACATTAGTGGTCACCACGGCCTATCCTGATCCTACTGGACATACGCATTGGCTAAGGTCGCAAAAAATTATTAAAGAAGTAATGCATACAGTGATTGAGGCGTTACCTGAAAAAACAGTTACCCTATAAGGGCTTCAATTTTATAATCGTTGGGTGTTTTTATTGTTTTGCGTTAGCGATTTGCATCTTGAACTAAAATCCAGGGTCTAATTACGACCGTCCATACATCAGTGTTACTTTTTTCCCATTCAAGGGCTTGCTGGTCAAACTGTTTGATCAACAAGCTATCTTCCATCCATTGGTTCACTTGCTTGGCATCGTCTGAGGAAATTGCAAAACCCACTTCTACTAGATCCAAGCTTTGATCAACAAGAATGAGTATGCCTTGCGCATAAAATCGTTCGAGTTCTTTCCAGGGTGCTTTGGCTGTTTCACCAACGATTTTAGCTTTTTCTCGTTGTATGAATTCTTCTAGCTGTTGATTGGGTTTCTCTTTTGACGGGTTATTTGAATCTTCCATTGATCACTAATAGGCTTGCTGGTTTTTTAACAACTCATTGATGTCATATGTTGTCGGTTGTTGTTGCTCAGACGTTGAAGAAAATTGTTTAGCTTCTTTAGAGGTTGGAAATTGTTGTACCAATAATAATTTATATTGGTTGGCTTGCTGGGGTTTTCCATCTGCATCTAAAATTTGTGCGCCTAGTAACAACGTTTTAGGTGTGGGTTGAGCAATTTTTTCATATTCTTGTAATAACTTATAAGCATTTTCATAGCTATAGTTACCATATTGAATTTTGGCCAGCTGATACCAGGGCACAGGTGATTTAGGATTAATTTTTAGGGCTTTGCTAAAGTAATTTGTGGCTTTCACTTTATCTGGAATTCCCAGTACACATAAGCCCGCATTCGTATAGGCTACATCCGGTTGAGTGTTGCTTTTATTATTTGCAGCGGCTAAATATATTTTTTCAGCTTCTAGAGGTTTGTCATTTTTGCAAAGAAAGCTTGCGTAATTTGTTTGTGCGGCAGAATGGTTGGGCTCATAGGATAGTGCTCGCTTAAAATAACGTTCAGCTTGCTCCGTTTGATTGTTTTTATTATAAATAAGGCCGGCTACCGTATAGGCATCTGCAGATTTGGGGTTTATTTGCAGGGCTTTCTTTACTGAGACAAGTGCCGCGTCGAGCCTGTCAGCATTCATATATTGCACTGCCTGAACTACGTAGCCTTCATTTTGCACGGGTGCTTGTTTGGGCGGTGTGCTGGAGCAGCTTGTGAGTAATAAAATGATCACTACGAAACCGAGAACCTGTCTAGGAAAAGTCTGTGCTTTATCTGTACACTTATCTGTACACTGGGCAAGTTGAATCATCATATATTTTGTAAAAGTATATTTAATTTTTTAAAGTTTGAGCCATAAAGAAAACTAGATGGAATATAAACGTCCTGAATCGGTGCTGGTCTTAGTATACACGCAAGCTAGTGATGTCTTAATGATGCGTCGCAAGTATCCTGATGACTTTTGGCAATCAGTTACAGGCAGTTTGGAGTGGGACGAGACGCCTCAGCAAGCGGCTATTCGCGAGCTACAAGAAGAGACCGGTATTACTAGGTATGAACTGCATAATTGCCAATTTTCACAAAATTTCGAGATTTACTCCATCTGGCGTGATCGCTATGCGCCGGGGGTGACTGAAAATCAGGAGCATGTATTTAGCCTGGAGCTGCCTGAGCAAATAAAGGTGCAGCTGGATCCAAGAGAGCATGATGAATTTACTTGGCTGTCTAAAAAAGAAGCTTGTGATTTAGCGTTCTCGCATACCAATAAAGAAGCGATTGAACGCTGGGTGCCCTAAAGAATAGCCCGCAAATGCCAATGGCTATGTGGTTCACATACTTAAAGTAATATGTAATAAGATGCGTGAAGTTGTTGTTTGTACACATGGTATTTGGATGAATGCCTGGGTGATGAAACCTATTTCTCGTTACCTAGAAGCTCATGGGCATGAATGTGTAGGGTACTCGTATCAGAGTGTGCGACGTAGCCCAAAAGAAAATGCACAAAGATTAGGCAATTTTGTGCAGAAATTGGATGCAGATATTGTTCATTTTGTTGCTCATAGCTACGGCGGCCTTATTTTGCTGCATTATTTTCAAATGTTTGATACCGCCAAGCCAGGAAGGGTGGTGATGTTGGGTTCTCCGCTCACCGGTAGCGGTGTAGCGAAATATATATCGAAGAATAATATCTTAAAAAATAATATCTTAGGTAAAAGTTCTAAGTCTTTACTTGGAAGTGCACCAAGCTGGAAAGGCACGCATCCACTTGCGGTTATTGCGGGTACAAAGGGCTACGGTGTGGGGCAATTACTGGGCGCGCGTTTGGATAAACCCAATGATGGCACCGTCGCTGTTTCTGAAACTAAAGTGAGTAATTGCACGCTGCATGTTCAGGTTCCATATAGTCACACCGGCTTACTGCTGTCTAAAGAAGTAGCTGCGGTGGTGGATGAATTCATTCGCACCGGTGATTGCAACTAGCTTGTATCCTCAAAAGTTTTTGTCTTCAAGGC
>CAZVPJ010000085.1:3347-7780 GCA_964629035.1 uncultured Thiotrichales bacterium
TTACACCAAGATTTCAATCGTGATGAAACGTATTCATCCACCAGATTGACTGCTTAATGTGAATGAAAGTGGTAAAATATCGCCGTTATTTAGGTGGCTGTGGGTATGTCAAAAATTGACGTGACCCATGTGCCCTCAATATCGAACGTAGCCAACGTAGTGTGATAAGAAAACTAGAGGAGTTTCAATGGCGGGTCATAGTAAATGGGCCAATATCCAGCATCGCAAAAAAGCACAAGATGCCAAGCGCGGTAAGTTATTTACTCGCTTTATTCGTGAGATCACCGTAGCCGCTCGCATGGGAGGTTCAGATTTGGATGCCAATCCACGTCTGCGACTTGCGGTAGACAAAGGCTTGTCGGCCAACATGAATAAGGACACGGTTGAACGTGCCATTAAACGTGGCGCGGGTGAACAGGATGGTGATGATTATGAAGAAATTCGTTACGAAGGTTATGGTCCAGGCGGTAGCGCAATATTAGTTGATTGTATGACGGATAATCGCAATCGCACGGTAGCCGAAGTACGGCATGCCTTTACTAAATTTCACGGCAACATGGGCACATCAGGTTCGGTTGCCTATATGTTTGAAAATATGGGTGTCATTCAATTTGGGCCCGGCACTGATGAAGATGCGGTGATGGAAGCCGCTCTAGATTCTGGTGCAGAAGATGTGATTACATCTGATGATGGCAGTATAGAGGTTTTAACCTCTCCTGAAGAATTTATCAAAGTTAAAGAAGCGTTGGTTGCAGCGGGCCTAGAACCGGTAGAAGCCGAAGTAACGATGCGTGCAGAAAATAGAACTGCGTTATCCGATAAACAGGGCGAGAGCATGTTAAAACTTTTAGATGTTCTGGATGAGCTTGATGATGTTCAAAATGTTTATTCCAATGCAGATATTCCTGATTCGGTTTATGAGGCAGTCGCGTAAAGCGCTGTTGTCTAGCTTTGTACCCAATAGCATGTAGTCACGAAATGTATAACAGTTTTTAATGCAATATAACGTACCTGAAAAACCGGAAAACATGGTTCGCATCTTAGGGATTGATCCAGGCTTGCAAATAACCGGTTTTGGCATAATTGAAAGTGACGGTAGAACGAGTCGTTATATTCACAGCGCAAACATACGTGCCAAGAATACTAAAGATGGTGATGTGTCGATTCCACAACGCTTAGGAATTATTTTTAGCAAACTCACAGAAGCGATAGAACAATTTCAACCGGATGAAGTTGCAGTTGAGGAGGTTTTTATTAACAAGAATGCATCCTCTTCATTAAAACTAGGTCATGCACGCGGTGCAGCCATTTGTGCAGCCGTACATCAGCGTGTGCCAGTGAGTGAATATAGTGCACGTTCCGTTAAACAAGCTGTGGTAGGAAACGGAGCCGCAAATAAAGATCAAATTCAACACATGGTATTACGTCTGCTGGGCTTGCGTGGAGAATTTCAAGCTGATGAAGCCGATGCGTTAGCCGTGTCTCTATGTCATGCACATACGTCTTTAATGCTTAATAACAAGGGTGCAAGCTCAAGATTGAGCTCGAAGAGCTACGCATGAGATTATTCTTCAAGGCTATCTCATGATTGGTCGCTTGCACGGTGAAATTATTCAAAAACAGGCGCCGTATCTACTGCTTGATGTAAAAGGTGTTGGTTATGAGTTAGAAGCTCCGATGTCTACATTTTATGAGTTACCTGAGTGCGGGGAGTCCGTGTTGTTGCATACTCATTTAATGATTCGTGATGATGCGCATACACTATATGCCTTTAAGCATATTCGTGATCGAAGTTTGTTTCGTAATTTATTAAAAGTGAATGGCGTAGGAGCAAAGATGGCGCTCGCTATTCTTTCAGGTATGGATTCAAATGCTTTTGCGCAATGTATACACCATGGTGACGTGGATTCATTGGTTAGAATTCCGGGGGTTGGAAAGAAGACTGCAGAACGTTTGATATTAGATATGCGTGATCGTTTGGATAAAGAGGTGACTTTGCAGGTAGCGGATAATGCTAAAAATGGTCATGGTGATAATGGTTATGTTCAAGACCCGGTTGCAGATGCCGTTTCAGCATTGGTGTCTTTAGGCTACAAACCTAATGAAGCCAGTCGCATGGTGAACAGTGTGAATACTCAAGATCAAGATAGTGAAAATATAATCCGTATCGCATTGAAATCTAGTATGTCGTGAAATGGTTGGTGTACGTTTAGAAACAACATTATGAGCAAGATGCAAAAAATATCATTATGACAGATACCAATGTGCAGCTAGAAGAGTCTCGGATTGTAGATACTCGTGTCGAGAAAGAGGAAGTGGTTGCAGAAAATGCTATTCGGCCCAATCAGCTAAGTGAATACATTGGCCAATCGAAGGTGCGCGAACAGATGGAGATCTTTATCTCCGCTGCTAAACAACGCCAAGAAGCGCTAGACCATGTATTAATATTTGGTCCACCTGGCTTGGGCAAAACAACGCTTTCGCATATTGTCGCCAATGAAATGCAAGTGAGCCTGCGTCATACGTCGGGTCCCGTGTTAGAGCGTCCTGGTGATCTAGCTGCAATACTTACTAATCTAGAGCCTCATGATGTGTTGTTCGTAGATGAGATTCACCGTTTAAGTCCAGTGGTAGAGGAAGTCTTGTACCCAGCAATGGAAGATTTTCAATTAGATATTGTTATCGGAGAAGGTCCTGCAGCACGTTCGATTAAATTAGATTTACCACCCTTTACGTTGGTGGGTGCAACCACGCGCGCGGGTTTGCTCACTTCACCGTTACGCGATCGCTTTGGAATTGTGCAACGTTTAGAGTTTTATAATACTGAAGAACTCTCAACTATTGTTAAACGTTCTGCAAAAATTTTAAATGTTGAACTGAATGAAGAAGGTGCAACCCAAATTGCAAAACGTTCAAGAGGAACGCCTCGAATTGCGAATCGTTTACTAAGACGTGTACGCGACTATGCCCAAGTTAAAGCGGATGGTGTGGTAACCCGTAAAATTGCCGATGCTGCACTGGATATGTTGAGTGTTGATGAGCACGGGTTTGATAATATGGATCGGCGATTACTGCTGGCAGTAATTGAAAAATTTGAAGGTGGTCCCGTCGGGGTAGACAGCTTGGCAGCAGCCATTGGTGAAGAGCGCGGAACAATTGAGGATGTCATAGAGCCATTCTTAATTCTTAAAGGCTTTATGATGCGTACCCCACGAGGCAGAGTGGCTACGGGTCATGCCTACCGACATTTTGGCATCAAAATACCCCAACATAATTTAGGCACTCCCGATGCAGATTCCAGCGAAGATTTGTTTTCTGAAACCACGCAGTAAATCAAGCTAAGCATATAGAAAACACATATACGATTAATGAAGTCTTTTGCTTGGCCAATACGTGTTTACTATGAAGATACCGACGCGGGTGGGGTGGTCTACTACGCCAATTACATGAAGTTTATGGAACGTGCTCGAACGGAGTGGTTACGGGCATTGAAGATCGATCAAGATGAGTTAATAAAAGAACGGAACGTTTTGTTTGCAGTGCGGTCAGTAGATATAGAATACAAGAAGCCAGCAAGACTGGACAATGCTTTAATGGTTACTGTGATGCCATATAAACTCAAACCAGCGAGTATTTCATTCAAGCAAGACATCATTCAACAAGCCGATGAAACGAGTGTATGCACGAAAAGTGAAGTCAACATCGTTTGTTTAAATGCTAAAGATTTTTCACCCAAGCCCATTCCAAAAGACATATACAAAATAATTAAAGCAGAGGAACCAGAATAATGACAACCGATACCAGTATTTTAGGCTTAATATTAGAAGCCAGCCTGGTAGTGCAATTGGTGATGCTTTCTTTGCTTATTGCATCCGTGATCTCATGGACCATGATTGTAAGCAAATGGAAGATCATACGTGATGCACGCAATACTGCAGATAAATTCGAGGATCGCTTTTGGTCCGGAACTGATTTAGCTTCACTGTATGACAAAATTCGAGTGAAAAAAGATCCTACGGATATGGAGGCTATTTTTCTGTCCGGTTTTAAAGAATATGTGCGTTTGCATCAACAGAAACGGGTGTCACCTGATGCGATCACCGACACTGCATTACGTTCAATGAAAGTGGCCATGGCACGCGAAATTGAAACCTTGGAACATTATCTTTCATTCTTGGCCACCGTGGGTTCAACAGCTCCATATATAGGCTTATTTGGCACCGTATGGGGCATTATGAATTCATTTCGTGCGTTGGGAGATGTGCAACAAGCGACGCTCTCCGCGGTTGCTCCCGGTATTGCAGAAGCCTTGATCGCCACTGCGATGGGATTATTTGCAGCCATACCCGCAGTGATTGCCTATAACCGTTATTCAACTGATGTAGAGCGTTTAATTATGCGTTATGACAATTTTGTTGAAGAATTTACGGCTT
>CAZVPJ010000086.1:0-7760 GCA_964629035.1 uncultured Thiotrichales bacterium
AGCAAGAGAACGTTCCTATTCTTGTTGACAAGATTGTCACTGAGGTTTCTGGTGGGCCATTTGATTTTGAGGTGATTTGTGTAGACGACGGTAGTTCAGATGATACCTTTCATGTATTAAAGGACTTAGCGCGTGCAAACAAGCATCTTAAGGTAATTAAATTTAGAAAAAACTGTGGTCAAACTCCTGCAATGGTCGCGGGTATACAGCATGCATTGGGTGACGTGGTGGTAACGATGGATGGCGATCTGCAGAATGATCCGAGTGATATAAAAACACTGGTGGCTAAGATCGATGAAGGTTATGACATCGTTGTAGGTTGGCGACATAAACGCCAAGATAAATTGATCTCTCGAAAAATCCCCTCCGTTATCGCTAACTGGATCATAGGTAAAGTAACAGGCGTTCCGATTAAGGATAATGGTTGTTCATTAAAAGCTTATCGAGCTGAGATAATTAAAAATGTACCTTTGTATTCCGAGATGCATCGCTTTATTCCCGCTATGGCATCCATCACTGGTTCGAAGATTGCACAAGTAAGAGTTAAACACCATGCACGTCAGTTTGGTGAGTCCAAATATGGATTGTCTCGGGTGTACAAAGTGATTATTGATCTAATGACGATTAAAATGATTTCATCATTTAAAGCGAAACCGCTTGTTTGGTTTTCTTTCGCAGCGATTGTTCCTATATTGATCTTCATGCTCATTTCAGTACTGTATTTACTGATGTTATTTATGGGGCATAGTATTAGCCCACTAGTTTTACCTGGGGTGTCTGCTTTGTCCTTATTGCTGGCTGTGTTTCTTTTCTTCAATGGCGCGCTTGCGGAGTTAATCTACAAAACTGGAAATATGGATATCTATAAATTGCGGATGCTTACTGCAACAGAAGAAGTCTGAGAATTATTGTAATTTAAAAAAGATAGCCTAAATGAAACAAACAAGAATTAAAGACGTTTCCATTATT
Organism: uncultured Thiotrichales bacterium; assembly: GCA_964629035.1. Lineage (GTDB taxonomy): Bacteria > Pseudomonadota > Gammaproteobacteria > UBA4575 > UBA4575 > JABDMD01. The sequence goes on from CAZVPJ010000086.1 coordinate 970, forward strand.
ATTGTAATTGGTGAGCGGTATAATGATATCAAAACAGTTTTTCAAGAATATAAAGCTGCAATCGAAACCAGTACAGAAAATTACGAATTTATTTATGTGATTGATGGTAAGTATCCTGAAGCATTGAGTGATTTAAAATCCCTTAAAAACAAGGGAGAACCTATAAGAATATTTGCTTTCTCAAGCTGGTTTGGAGAGGCAGCAGCTTTGCGTATAGGTTTTGAGCATGCACGTGCGGATATTCTTATGACCTTGCCGGCATACTTGCAAGTTAAGCCAGATAGTTTGCCAACGCTTTTGGACGGTCTTGATGGCAATGACATGGTAATTGGTAAGAGATGGCCACGTGTTGACTCAAAACTAAACCGAGTGCAAACAAAGTTATTCCATAAGATACAAAGTATGGTTACCGACAGTGTATTTTCAGATATGGGTTGTGGGGTGCGAGCTTTTTCAAGAAAGGTTGCAACAGAAGTAAGTGTTTATGGAGACCAGCATCGATTTTTCCCACTTTTAGCGAGTCAGAAGGGGTTTCGTGTCACAGAGATAGAGCTTCCGCAGTCAGAAATGGACATGCAAAAAAGGCTCTATAAGCCTGGCGTATATTTTCGCAGGTTTCTTGATATTTTAACCGTGTTCTTTTTGGTTAAGTTTACTAAAAAACCCTTGCGCTTTTTTGGTTTAATTGGCTCGATTATATTTATTTTAGGTTTATTAGTTTTGACATATGTAGCCTTTGAAAGGATTTTCTTTGGTATGCCATTGGCAGATCGTCCTGCGCTGTTGCTTAGTTCGTTATTTATTGTGCTTGGGGTGCAAGTGTTCGTACTGGGGTTGATTGGTGAGTTGGTGATTTTTACGCATGCAACAGAGTTGGACGAATATGAGATCGAAGAAATTGTTGAGTAATATTTTATAATAATCCGCGTAATCGCTAGCGTGAATTGATTGCTTGGTCACAGAAACACTACCGCTCATTCATATACAATAATTCAAAATATCATACGATGTTCTCGATACGAGAAATAGAGTGTTCGTATGTAAGTTGCTTATGTTTATTTTGAAGGAGAGGTTCGATGATAAGGAAGTTATTAGTCTCAACAATTTTGCTAATGGCAGCTTTGCCTATAAATTCATGGGCGATTTCAAATGTAACGTATGACTTGAATGGTTATGCGCATGGTTGGTCAATATCAAATTTTTGGTCGAGCGGAAATGTGACAGGTGCTTGGGACGGTTCGAGTCTTAGTAATATTACAGGTTCATTAACTGGTAATCATGGTTCTGTTTCTATTACGGGTGGCTCTCTTATGGCGAATGGGGCGGGTAGTCTTGATGTAAGCATAAACCGTTACAATAGCGCATACACTGGAACCATTAGTTTTCACGATAGCGGTTATTTCGGTGGAGCTTATGACAATAGTGTTTCTGAAAATTCTTTAAATTTGTGGGGTGGGTCTTGGTTGAATAAAACATGGACGTCTCCTTACTCTGGTAATAGTTACAACTTTGGAAACTGGTGGGTAGGTTTGGATTTGAATGGTAACGGTACAGCCACAGCAACGGTGCCAGAGCCAGCAACTTTTGCTTTACTTGGGCTAGGCATGCTGGGTTTAGGCTTTGCAAAAAAGCTAAAAGAGCAAATCTAGGTGAAATATTCCTAGAAAAATATACCTAGACAAGTAACTCAGTGAAGTTTCAAAAGCCCGTTTTCGCGGGCTTTTTTGTGCTTGAGTGTTTATTCAAAAAACTTAAACAATTTTATATTTATTGATTATGAATTATGTTTTTGAATCGATAAATGTTTAGTTAAAGTAAATCATTATGAATTTATCTTTATCAAATAGAGATAAGTAGCTGAGATTAAGTGAGTTTTTGAATAGTCCAAAAAACATAATTCAGATATTTTAATTTTGTAATTTCAATGACTGTGTTTGCATCTTTTTCTAGGTGTTAATAACAACAAAACAATACGTTTAATTTTTTGTTTATCTGTATGTCTTAATATAATATTCGAACTGGAGTAGTTGGAATATATTTCTATATATTTTAGGAGGAAGGTCTGATGTTAAAGAAATTATTTATTTCTGCATGTTTGTTAATGCTCTTGCCCGTAAATGCATGGGCAATTTCCAATACGTATACATTTAACCACACCGGCAATAACTGGAATGTTGTGCACGGTGCTTGGAATTTTGGATTTGATGGTCAGCTGTCTGGTAAGTGGACTGATAACGGCAAGTGGTTTAAAAATATTTCGGGTTCATTTGTTAGTGGTAATAGAACTATTAATGTTAATAGTGGCTGGCTAAAATCAAATGGCAAAGGAAAATTGAATATTGATTTTAAAAGAGGCAATAAAACATATTGGGGAACTGTCAATTTTAAAGACAAAGGCTGGTATGGCGGTTTATATGACAATTATGTGACTCACACCGACCTCAAACTATGGGGTGGGGTAGACCTGCAATGTAAAAAAGGTAATGGACGAAGCTGTGGTTCAAAATGGGTTGGCTTGGACTTGCATGGGCCTAAGCTTGTCGAAGTTCCTGAACCTGCGACATTAGCATTGATGGGGATTGGGTTGCTTGGTCTTGGGTTTACCCGCAGAAATAATAGCGCCTCAAAGTAGTAACATTTTCGTTCGATTTAAAAGCCCGCTTTTGCGGGCTTTTTTGTGCACGCACGATAATTGTGATGGGCGTACCAAAGTCATATTTTAGAATAATTTGTAGTATCCTCGCATCGTATATAAAGTAAGGTTATCTAAATTGGGTTTGTTTAACTCACAACTGTAACGCACACGATCTATTATTCATGGGAAATAAGTCACTTTCAGATTTGCGGCAAGAAATCGATGCTGTGGATCGAAAACTGCTCGAATTTATTAGCGAGCGTGCCAAGCTGGCTCAACAGGTTGCGCTAGTAAAAACTGAATCAGGTGAAGGTAAGGCATTTTACCGACCTGATCGAGAGGCAAGTGTGCTCAAAAGAGTGCTTGAGCATAATCAAGGTCCACTCTCTGATGAAGAAATGGCAAGACTCATACGGGAGGTCATGTCAGCCTGTTTGGCTCTTGAGCAAAGATTGCAAGTAGCTTTTTTAGGCCCATCAGGTACGTTTACAGAAGAGGCGGCTTACAAGCATTTTGGACGTTCTGTGCAAACACTCGCTACCAATAATATTGATGATGTGTTCCGTGAGGTGGAAGCCGATAATGCAAATTACGGTGTTGTGCCGATCGAAAATTCAACGCAAGGTATTGTTAATAGTACTTTAGATATGTTTTTGGAATCTACCTTAAGCATAGTGGGTGAAGTGGAGTTGCGTGTGCATCAACACTTATTAAGTAATGTAAAAAAACTCGCAGACATACAAGTTATATATTCTCATCAACAGTCTTTAGCGCAATGTAAAAAATGGTTGGAAACAAATTTACCCGGTGTTAAACGCGTGCCAGTCAGTAGTAATGCGGATGCTGCACATCGAGCAGCAAATGAAGATAATGCAGCAGCCATAGCAAGTGAAGCTGCAGCGAACGTTTATGATTTAATGATACAGAATAGGAATATCGAGGATTCTCCAGACAATACGACGCGTTTTTTGATTATAGGCAAACAGGACGTTGAACCTACGAACGATGACAAAACATCATTATTAATTTCTGCTCGCAATAAGCCAGGAGCACTTTATAGTTTGCTTCAACCATTAGCAAAAAATAATGTGAGTATGACGCGCATAGAATCAAGGCCATCGCATTGTGTGAATTGGGAATATGTTTTCTTTTTAGATCTAGAGGGGCATATCAAAAATGACACGATTAAAAACTGTGTCTTAGAGCTAAAGGCTGAAGCAGATTTACTTAAAGTTCTTGGTTCCTACCCTCGTGCAGTGTTGTAAGACTCTGAAGTTATAATTACTGCCGTTTATTTATAAAATATGTTTAACAAAGTATACCTTGTTGGTGTTGGATTAATTAATGCGTCGCTTGCAAAAGATTTAAAACATCACAAGCTTGCAAAATATATTGTGGGCGTTGGTAGAAATGCGGATAGGCTTTCTGAAGCGCAATCGTTGGGTATTATTGATGGGTATCAATTATTGCCAAGCGTTGATGTTTCCGATGCCGATATAATTGTTGTGGGTGTGCCAGTAGGGAAAATAAAAGACACATTTTCAATATTAAAGCCTAGTCTAAAGACTGAAACTTTATTGACTGATGTTGGCAGTAGTAAAGCAAATGTTGTGAGCGCAGCGCTAGAAGTATTTGGTGCATTGCCTGTAAATTTTGTGCCGGGACACCCTATTGCAGGGAGTGAGCAAAGTGGTTTCGAATACTCGGTAGAAAATCTCTATAAAGATAGAAAAGTGATTTTAACCCCTACAGAGAAAACGAATGAATCTGCGAGTAATAGGGTTGCTAAGATGTGGGAGCGGGTCGGTGCAAATGTGGACCTTATGCCCGCTGATAAACATGATGCAATTTTATCTGCAACCAGTCACCTGCCGCATATGGTGGCTTACAATTTAGTTAATTATTTAGCTCAGCGAGAAGATGCCACAAGCATTTTTAACTATGCGGCTGGAGGGTTTTACGATTTCACGCGTATTGCATCGAGTGACCCAGGTATGTGGGCGGATATCTGTGTAGCGAATAAAAATGAAATCATTAATTCTATTGATGGGTTTGTTGCAAGCTTGAATGAGTTAAAGCAAAAAATTGTGGCACAAGATAAAAGTGCGATCGTTGCATCGTTTGATCAAGCTAAACAATTGCGCGATAAAAATGTAAATAAATAATGCCATGTTTTAATATAGGAAAAGTATTCTAATTCTATGAGTGCTTCGTATTTTTGTTTAGAGCCTAATTCTACTTGCAGCGGTGTTGCCACAGTGCCTGGAGATAAGTCTATTTCTCATCGTGCGGTGATGCTGTCTTCATTAGCGCAAGGGGTGAGTGAAGTAATAGGTTTTTTGCCTTCCACAGATTGTGAAGCTACTCTTCAAGCGTTCCAAGATATGGGTGTGAAAATTGAGCGAGATGCTAAAACGAATGTGCGCATACATGGTGTGGGCATTTCAGGTTTATCGGCATCTAATAAGCCGCTCGATATGGGTAATTCCGGTACCGCAATGCGTTTAATGTCGGGAATACTAAGTGGTCAGAAATTTAATTCAACACTGATTGGTGATGATTCGCTTTCATCTCGACCTATGCAACGAGTTGCAACGCCATTAATGCAAATGGGTGCAAATATTGCTATGGATGCAGGTGGGACACCGCCCTTAAGTATTCAAGCTATGCATGAACTTACAGGTATTGACTATGTGCTTCCTGTTTCAAGTGCACAGGTAAAATCATGTGTGCTTTTGGCTGGCATGTATGCAAGAGGGAAAACCTGTGTGGAAGAGCAAACAACTACTCGTGATCATACTGAAAGAATGTTGCAAACACTTTCATATCCAATAGAAATTAGTGATCAAAAAGTGTGTTTGAAAGGAGGAGGGCAATTACTTGCAAGTGACATTGAGATACCTGGCGATATCTCTTCGGCTGCTTTTTTAATAGTGGGTGCATTGATCTCAAAGGATGCAACACTGACCATACGTAGTGTTGGTATTAACCCAACACGTGATGGAGTCATCCAGATTTTGCAGTTGATGGGAGCTGATATACAAATCACTAACCAACATAATATGGGGATGGAACCCGTTGCAGATTTAGTGATTAAAAGTAGTGATCTTCATGGTATTAATATCCCTCAGTCATTAATCGCAAATTCAATAGATGAATTTCCGATTATTTTTATTGCGGCAGCATGTGCTAAAGGGGCTACCGTTTTGGCGGGTGCGGAAGAGTTGCGCGTAAAAGAGTCTGATCGAATTGCGGAGATGGTGAAAGGGCTGAACATTTTGGGTGTAGAGGTAGACGAGAGACCCGATGGCTTAATGGTGAATGGCGGGGAAATTAATGGCGGGGAAATTAATAGTGGAGGAGATCATCGCATTGCAATGTCTTTTGCAATCGCATCCATTCGTGCAAATGAAGCTATAACAGTATTGGATACCGATAATGTAATGACTTCTTTTCCAAACTTTGTCGAAGTGCTGTCGGAGTTAGGGTTGAAAATTTCTCAACACTAAACTCTAATCATATTTTTCATGAATGACAGCTCAATACCGGTGATAACGATCGACGGACCTGCGGGTTCGGGTAAGGGGACTATCGCTAGGCAGCTCGCATCTTCTTTGGGTTATCACTATTTAGATAGTGGAGCCCTTTATCGTATTTTAGGGTTATTGAGTAAACAGAAAGAGGTTGAACTCGATAATCTCCAGAGCTTGCTCTTGTTATGTGAAGAAATGGAAATAAGGTTTGGTTTTAATTCCCAAGATTTAAGCCGCAGTGAGCGTGAAAAGCTCCGGCTACAAAATGAACAACAGGAAAATGTAGCCGTCTTCTTAAATGACACTGAGGTATCAGATGAGCTGCGCACGGAAGAGTGTGCAGGGAGGGCTTCTCGTTTGGCGTCTCAGCCGGAAGTGCGCGCAGCTTTGCTGGAAAAACAACGTTCATTTCGAAAAAAGCCGGGCTTGGTAGCAGAAGGAAGAGATATGGGTACCGTGGTTTTCCCCGATGCGAAGCGCAAAATTTTCCTTACGGCTAGCCCACAAGAGAGGGCCATGAGAAGGCAGAAACAGTTGAAGAAACAAGGCATTAGTGCTAGCCTTGGCCCCCTTTTGACAGAGATAGAGGCGCGGGATTCTAGGGATCAAACTCGCAAAGCCTC
>CAZVPJ010000087.1:0-7727 GCA_964629035.1 uncultured Thiotrichales bacterium
CGCAATTTCAAATTTAGTATGAATTCGGCTTGCTCATCACTCAGCTTAAACTTTGCAATTAATTTAGCTTTAGGATCATCTTCAGTACGAATGATCTTAATTACTGCATCAATATTTAGATATGCAACTAACAAACCCTCTAATTGATGCAATCGCTTAGCTACTTTATCTAATCGCCATTGCAATCTTCGCTTAACAGTTTCAGTTCGAAACACCAACCATTCTTTAAGAATATCGCGAAGATTTTTTACTTGAGGTCTGCCATCTATGCCAATCATATTTAAATTGGCACGATAGTTACGCTCAAAGTCAGTAGTTGCAAATAGATGAGACATTAAGTCATCTATATTTATGCGATTACTTTTTGGTGTAATTACAATTCTAATTGGGTTTTCATGATCGGACTCATCACGCAAGTCTTGCACCATAGGCAGCTTCTTAGCTTGCATTTGTTGTGCAATTTGCTCAAGTACTTTTGCACCAGAAACTTGATGCGGTAGCGCAGTAACCACAATATCAGAATCTTCCTTAACGTATACCGCCCGCATTTTCACGGAACCGTTACCAGTTTCATAAATTTCTTTAATTTCTTTAGGATCAGAAATAATTTCAGCATCAGTAGGATAATCTGGGCCTTTAACAAATTTACAAAGCTCTTTAACCGTAGCTTTAGGGTTCTCCAGTAAATGCACACAGGCTCCAACCACTTCTTTAATATTATGTGGAGGGATATCAGTAGACATTCCCACCGCAATACCCATGCCACCATTTAATAAAACATTTGGTAAACGCGCAGGCAAAATTACGGGCTCTTTCAAAGTGCCGTCAAAGTTTGGTGCCCACTCGGTGGTACCTTGATCCAGCTCTTGCAACAAGGCTTTGGCATAATTTGTTAAACGAGATTCGGTATATCGCATCGCTGCGAATGATTTAGGATCATCTGTAGAACCCCAGTTACCTTGGCCATCGATAAGCGGGTAACGGTACGAAAATGATTGCGCCATCAACACCATGGCCTCGTAACACGCACTATCACCATGTGGGTGATACTTACCCAGCACATCACCCACTGTGCGCGCTGATTTTTTGTGCTTGGAAATTGCCGACAACCCAAGTTCAGACATTGCATAAATTATTCTGCGTTGCACGGGTTTCAACCCATCGCCTATATTAGGCAAAGCACGATCAAGAATAACGTACATGGAATATTCCAAATACGCTTTTTCGGCAAATTCGTGAATAGGAAGTTTGTCTGAAGGATCAAAATCCATTTCTAAGTTATCGGTCATAATTTATTTAATCAATTTAGCCATTACTGAATTTCCACCAAGTTACCTTTCTTTTGCAACCAGGTTCGTCTATCTGCAGAACGTTTCTTAGCTAACAACATATCAATTAACTTAAAGGTTTCTTTTGCATTCGTTAATGAAAGTTGCACCAAGCGTCTCGTCTCTACTGCCATTGTGGACTCCCTTAATTGCATAGGGTTCATCTCTCCCAAGCCTTTAAAGCGCGTAATAGTAACTTTACCGGTTTTCTTTTCTGCTTTAATCCGATCCAACACACCTTTCTGCTCTTCATCATCAAGCACATAAAAAACCTCTTTACCCACATCTATTCGATATAGAGGCGGCATGGCCATATACACATGTCCCGCTTCAACTAACGTTTGAAAATGTTGTAGAAATAATGCACATAATAATGTTGCAATATGCAAACCATCAGAGTCCGCATCCGCGAGCACACAAATTTTACCGTAACGCAAACCTGATAAGTCCGAACTTCCCGGCTCTATGCCAATCGCTATAGAAATATCATGCACTTCCTGTGACGCTAAAACCTGGTCGGATGAGACTTCCCAGGTATTTAATATCTTGCCGCGAAGCGGCATGATTGCTTGATATACCCTATCGCGTGCTTGTTTTGCAGAGCCTCCTGCAGAATCACCCTCCACTAAAAATAATTCCGTTCGCGACAAATCTTCAGAGGTACAGTCTGCAAGCTTGCCTGGCAAAGCAGGGCCACTCGCAATTTTCTTGCGTACAACTTTTTTGCTTTTTCGTAATCGAGATTCTGCATTACTGATGGCAAGTTGGGCTATTAACTCACCCGACTCAGCATTTTGATTTAACCAATGCCCAAAAGAATCTTTTGCTACACCGGCAACAAACACTGCCGTTTCACGCGAACTCAAACGTTCTTTAGTTTGTCCTGCAAATTGTGGTTCTTTTATCTTGACAGATAACACATAACACAGCTTTTCCCAGACATCTTCTGGCGTGAGCTTTACACCTCGTGGCAGTAACTTTCGAAATTCGCAAAACTCCCGCAAGGCTTCGGTCAAACCGGTTCGCAAACCTGAAACATGCGTACCACCTTGCGCGGTAGGTACTAAATTTACATAACTTTCTTTAAGGCCTTCACCATCTTCCAATAACCAGCTAACGGCCCATTCAACAGACTCCTCTTCACCCTCAAAACGTTCACAAAAAGCATCAGGTGGAATGCGTTCCAGGCCTTGAATTGATTCTAATAAATAGTCTTTAAGCCCGTCTTCATAAAACCATTCGTGTTTTTTCTTATTGATTTCATCATCAAATTTAATTTTCAAGCCAGGGCAAAGAATCGCCTTGGCTCGCATAGTATGCAATAACTTTGAAACTGAAAATTTTTCAGTTTCAAAGTATTTTGGATCTGGCCAAAAACGAATGGTTGTGCCAGTCGTCCTTTGGCCAACCGAACCTACCACTTCAAGCTTCGAGCTTTTCTTGCCACCCTTGAACGCCATATTATATTCTTTGCCACCACGACGTACCCAGATTTCGAGATTCTTTGATAAAGCATTCACCACTGAAACACCAACACCATGCAAGCCGCCCGAGAAAGAATAGTTTTTATTTGAGAACTTACCTCCTGAATGCAAAGTGCTAAGAATAACTTCTACACCTGGCAGCTTAAGCTTTGGGTGCTTATCAACGGGCATGCCACGCCCATCATCAGCCACTTCAAGTGAACCATCTTTGTATAATTTGATATCAATAGACTTTGCAAATCCTGATATTGCTTCATCAACACTATTATCAATAATTTCATGTGCTAAATGATTGGGACGAGTAGTGTCGGTATACATTCCCGGTCTTTTGCGAACCGGGTCTAAGCCACTCAATACTTCAATATCAGAAGCGTTATATTTGCCTGCCATTTAAAAATCCAACGTTATACTAAAATTTATTTTCTTTAAAATTACTTTTAAGCAATTGTAGGAATGAAACTACAACAGTATGCTAACAGAATGATAATGATTACATCTAATCCGGTAAAAATCTAAAATGGCCAATTCTGGCAAGTCTATCGTTGACAACACAGCTCTGGCCATCAATCCACAGGAAAATATTGCCGTATTTGCATCTGCAGGCAGCGGTAAAACTCATCTCCTTGTCCACCGAATATTAAAACTCTTACTCAGTAATGTAGACCCCTCAAACATCCTTGCGATCACTTTCACGCGTAAAGCTGCAACCGAAATGCAGGAACGGTTAATGAAAGTTCTTGCGGATTGGGCCACTGCCGATAACGAACAGGTACAGTCCATACTACAAGACCTTTCTCATCCACATGATGGCGCAAGCATAGCAAAAGCCAAGAAATTATATGAAGAATTATTATTTTCCGAATACGAAATACGCATCACTACATTTCATGCTTTTTGTCAGGATATTCTGAAACGTTTTGCCATTCATGCAGGCGTACCCGCAGGTTTTCATGTTATTGAAAGCAATGACGAGATCAAACAAGAAGCCCGCAAAAAATTATTTAAAAATGCACAACAAGGTGATCAAGAATTAAGCAAAGCCCTTTTTACACTCTTAACACATTGCAATACCGTTAATAATGTCAATGAGGTGTTAGACACCTTTATTAACTCAAGAAGTGACTGGAAGAGTTTTACAGAGAATCAAAAACATCCTGCCGATTATGCTTACGATTGCCTCAAAAACCTCATTTTTCCCAAACAAAACCATAAAAGCAATGATCTAAGCTCACTCACCCAAGCATTAGAAGAGTACTTACGTTATCTATTAGCTCATAACACCAAAACATATCAGTCTTATAGCACCATACTTTCATCATTTTTAGAACAACGACCTATCGAAAGAGCCCAATTAAAAATCATCTCTACTATTTTCTTCACCAGTAAAATGGAGATGCGGGAAATAAAAGCAAGCAAAGCACTAGAAAAAAGTTTAGGAGCGGATAAAACACAAAGCTTTATTTCTTTACATGCCTCAATAAGTGAAGAGATAGCAGAACATTTAGATATTCTCAAAAAAGAAAAATTACTTGAATTTAATCAAGCTTGGTTTTACGCAGGACATCAGCTTTTAGAAGAGTACCAAAAAATAAAATTTAGCCAACACGCTTTAGATTTTGATGATCTTGAGTGGTATACCTATTTACTTCTCAATCAACATGAAAGTGCTGCCTGGATTCAATATAAGCTAGATCAGCGCATACAACACATCTTAATTGATGAGTTCCAGGACACCAACCCCACACAATGGAACTTATTATTCCCGTTACTCACAGAATTAGCCATTGACTCACACGAAAACCATAGAAGCTTATTTTTTGTCGGCGATGCTAAACAATCTATCTATGGATTCCGCCGGGCGAACTCTGATTTACAGTTCGCAGCAGCTGAATGGGCAAAAGAAAATCTTAATGCACAACTTCTTGAAACTGATGATTCATATCGCTCATCTCCTGCGATCATAAATTTCGTAAATACTGTTTTTTCTCAACCAGACATTGGACTCAAGCACTTCAATTCTCACCACGCGATCCAAACAACGCTATGGGGCCAAGTTCAAGTTAATGCGCTTATACAAGCTGAGCATGAAGATATAGACAAAGCAGAGCCACACCGCTTTCGTGACCCGTTACATAAAGCTAGACCTAGCACTGAAGACAACAGCCATCAACTCGAAGGACAACAGGTTGCCACTAGAATTAGCGAATTAATATCTAATAAAACACCGATAATGGACAACCACTTTCCAAGGGCTATCACTTATCAAGATATTATTATTCTTGCCAGGAACCGAACTCATTTAGCCCAACTTGAATTAGCATTAAATGAACAACACATCCCTTATAATAGTGTTTATGATGAAGACTTTCTAAGCAAACTTGAAGTTCAAGACATTCTTTGTCTACTTACTTATCTAACGCAATCACATAATGATTTAGCCTTAGCACAAGTTTTGCGTTCGCCACTATATGGCATGAACGACCAAGATATGATGGAGATTGCTTGCCAATCTGAAGGGGCTTGGCACGATAAATTAAAATCGTATGCCGATACGTCAGATAACTTCCTGGCCAAACAGGCCTATGAACAATTGCAAAAATGGCGCAGCATATCCAACACCCTACCTGTACACGACTTACTAGATCACATTTATTTTGAAACCAACTTACTAGCACGTTACGCAAGCAGTCTACCGAACGAAGATATAGGGAGCATGCGCTCCCAGGTAATGGACAACCTCATTGCACTCTTACAGCTGAGTCTGGATTTAGATGCGGGTCGATACTCTAGCATTCAATCATTCTTGGCCTCCCTACAAACCACTACTCATGCTAAAAGTAACCAAGTTTTACAAGATAATAATGCTGTGCAGATTATGACTATTCACTCGGCCAAGGGTTTAGAAGCTCCAGTCGTATTTCTTGTTGATACGGGCCCCAAAAAATCACAATCCCATACGTATAGTTCAATTATAAATTGGCCATCACATGCGCGCAGACCTGAGCAGTTCTTCTTATTGGGACGAAAAGAGAGTGTTGATAAAATTTCTCAATCCATCATTGATGAGCAGATAAGCACACAACAAAAAGAAGAGCTGAACTTATTATATGTTGCGTTAACACGTGCTAAGCAATACTTATTTATTAGCGGTACAGCTTCTAAAAGCTCGCCAGAAAATTCGTGGCACGCCATTATTAGCCAGGCATTGAGCAAGGCATTAGGCGAGACATTGAATGACGAAGAGAAACCATTTTGGACCTCAGCTTATGGCGCACTCCCAACAGTACAAACTGAAGCATCCAATCAATCCACACCTAAACCAGCCATACCTTACGATTTACAAACCCCGTTCCCACCATATGAAGCAACCGATGTAGCTGATTTGCCCACGGATGATTTACCAATAGATCAGAACATGAACCAGGCAAATTATGGAACGCTAGTACATAAAATATTTGAGCTTTTTGAACCAAAATATTTTCAAGATGATGCCGCTTTTCAACTCGCGATAGAATCCTCTCTTGGCATGAAGATAAAAAAAGCCGAATTTGAACGTGCAGTGCTTGAAGTTAGAAATTGCTTAGAATCTACCGAGCTTCATCCAATTTTTCAGCCGGCAGACGATACAGTCATATTAAAAGAAGTACCGATCAGCTTTATCAAAAACGGGAAAGTCTTGTACCGAATCATTGATCACCTGGTGGTTAGCAAAAACCAGGCATGGATTATCGATTACAAAACCACACGCGATGTAGACATCAATGATTTGCAAACAGCATCAGCGCCACATCAATATCAGATGGACACTTATCTATACGCAGTCAAAAAGCTCTACCCGGAAAAAATGATTCGGGCATCCATTTTATATACGGCTATACCTGCGCTTTATGAACTTGAGACCTAGAGACCTAATAAGCTAGCAAACTAATAAGCCAGTAAACCAGTTACCTAGTAACGTTGAACTTAAAGTAGAAAGCAGTGAAGCTAAACAAATCTGTACCAATCTGTACTTTAATTTGCTTTAGCTTGCTCATCTAACATCGCCGCCAAATCTTTAGCAGGACGATACCCAGGAATTAACGTGCCGTCATCTAATAGTAATGCGGGGGTACCGGTTACACCTAGTTGCTGGCCAGCACTAAATTGAGCGCCAATCGGATTGTCGCAGTTAGCTTGTGGCAAACTTTCGCCTGCTTTGGCCTTTGTCATTGAAACTTGTTGATCTTTTGCACACCATACATTTACCGCTTTTTGAAAAGATGGCGTGTTTGGGCCACTGCGTGGAAACATCATATAACGCACCTCTACACCATAACTATTCAACTCTTCCATTTCAGCATGTAGTTTTCTGCAATAGCCACAATCAATATCGGTAAATACGGTGAGCGTATGTCGCGTTTTTTCTGGAGCAAACACAATCATCTCTGACTTGTTCAGGTTGCTCATTAACCCTTTACGAATATCAGTTCGTGTCGTTTCCGTTAGATTTTCGTTGGTATCCAAATCAACCAATGCACCCTGCAGCACATAACGACCATCAGCGGAGGTATAAAAAATATCAGAGCCAAACACCACTTCATACAAGCCTTTAATAGCGGTCGGTTTGATGGACTCCGGCTTATCTTGAGGCGCTAATTTCTGTAAGCGTTCATTAATGTTTGCAATATCTTCTGCCTCGCCTGCTGATACAACCTGCATAAAAAACATGGCGAAGGTAAAAGATAAAATAAGCTTATACATTGGGATTTCCTATTTATTTTGAATTAGATTTGAACGAGTAGTAGTTGGTCAAAAAATAATGGGTTTATATAAACCCTACTATATAAGACCGGAATATTGGAGATTAATTTCATCCTTTAGAGAGATCAAATTACCCGCTAAACGAGGCTCGAATCATCAAAATAGAGGTGCAAAT
>CAZVPJ010000088.1:0-7711 GCA_964629035.1 uncultured Thiotrichales bacterium
ACAAAAACTGTAAGTTATAGCCGAATATCATATGCCCAGCGATAACACCAACTATCGCAAAGGGAATTGCAAACATAATTACAAAAGGATCCAGCAAAGATTTAAATAACGCAGCAAGAATAAAAAAGATAACCGTTAATGAAATTATCAACATTTTACCAATATCATTGAATGAATCTTGCGATTCTTTTTTCTCACCCAAAAATAGCAAAGAATAACCAAAATTTTCGTCGCTTAAGTTTTTAAATTCTTCCTCAAGCAGCGCAGTAACTTCTAAAGGTGTAATCGAAGCATTATCTACTTCAGCCGTAATTAACGATAATCGTTGTGAGTCACGTCGTTGAACCGTACCTAATCCTCGCCCTAACTCTATAGTGGCCACTTCACCTAAATAAACAGTACCACCACTTTCTAGTGTAATCGGCAGCCGATTCAAACCCGCACCGTCTTCACGAATGGAGTCTGGATAGATTACTCTCACTGGATAACGATCTGATTTCCAATTTACCTGCATGACTTCCAGTCCTAAATAACCAGTCCGGACCGCATCTGCAATTTGTGTTTGTGTGAGGCCTAATTCTCGACCTCGTGCATTAATCGTGTATTGATATTCAAGTTTTCCTGCTTCTAAATCTTGGCGGACATCTCTAACACCTGGTATACGCCTCAAAAAAGTAACCACATCACCCGATAAGCTAAGTAATTTCTGTGTTTCTTTGCCAACAATTCCGACTTCAATATCAGAACCTGCTGGACCACCTTGTGGGCGTAGTATTGAAAATCGTTGTATACCTGGTATCGAGGCTACACTCTCTCTAACTTCATTTAAAATTACTTCTGTACTACGCTCTCTCACGCCTTGAGAAGTAAATCGCATATTTACTAGTGGGCTTACGAATTTTTCAACAAACCCTTTTGGCTTGGGCTTCTTTAAGTCAACGACAAATTGAATATAATTACTGCCAAGTTTGAAACGATTAAAGTCAATCAATGTCACGCCAACATTGGTTAATAATGTATCTAATTCGTTCTCTTCAAAAATTTCTGCAAACTTATTTTCTATCTCAACTGCGAGCTCAGTAGTATCTTCTATACTATATGTATTAGGCGCTTCAACATTTACCAAAAATTGGCCAATCTCAACATCTCCAAACTGATTGTATGGCATATAAATTTTAGCAAACACTAAACCTACACTTAAAACCCCAATCGTAACAGCCGATACAAAATAACGATTGCGTAATGCATATTTAACAACAGCAATATATTTTTCTAACCATTTATTCCAGTCTATCCTGTTACGTTTTGTTTGCTTGGCTACGCGCAACATCTCAGCAGAATGCGAGGGCAATACTACAAAAGCCTCTAATAGTGAACCCAGCAAAGCGGCCGTTACGACAACAGGTATTACCTGGATGAATAATCCCAACGTTCCCGATACCCCAAACATTGGCAAGAAAGCCGCTATTGTCGTACAGGTTGAAGCCATAACCGGCCAAAACACTTCGCCCGAACCTTTTTTAGCCGCAGCGACTGCTGACATTCCATTTTCCATATGACGATACGTATTTTCTGTAACGATAATCGCATCATCTACAATCATCCCCAATGCTATTAAAAACGCGAACATTGAAACCATATTAATGGTATAGCCAAGGTAATAAATGATAATTACCGCTACCAAAAACGATACGGGAATACCCATCGCCGTTATTGCTGCAACTCTGAAGTTCAAGAACAGATACAACGAAAGCAAAACCAAAACCAATCCGACAGCACCGGAAGATTTAAGTGTTTCTAAACGCGTTTTTACATATATCGAAAGGTCACTAAATAATCCGATTTTAATTCCAGCTGGCAACTCTTCTTGAAGGTTGGCAGCAAGTTCACGTGTTAACTTTGAAACATCAATGGTAGAAGCTTTAGCAGTTTTGGTAATGGTTAAATTGACAGAAGGTTTATTGTTAAAACGACCAAGTGTTTTAGTTTCCTCCAACTTAAGCTGCACATCAGCAACCTCACCTAACTGCAGTTGGCCACCACTGCTACTGCTACGTAATACAATTTTCTTTGCTGATTCAATATCAGGTGCAGCACCTTTGCCACGCAGTAATATATCGCCTTCGGTAGCCTTAAGTGATCCTCCAGGCAAGTCTCTTAAATTATTACGCAAGGCGGATATCACCTCGTTTAAAGAAACATTACGGGCAGACATAACAAACGGGTCCACTTCCACCCAAAGCTCCCATTCACGCTCACCGGCAATACTGACACTAGCTACACCATCTAATTGTTGCAGTTGGCTTTTAATATCTTTTGCCGTTTGCACCAAGGTGCCAGGCGAAACATCACCATAAACACTTAAGCTAATAACCGGAAAACGCGTCTTTAGTCTTGTTATGGTGGGCCTTTCCGCCTCTTCAGGCAGATCGGTAATTGCATCGACAGTTGAACGGAGGTCGCGAACAAATTCATCAATATCAGCATCGGGTTTGAGGTCTATTATAATTTTAGAAGACCCTTCATTACTCTCTGATGTAACTACATCAATATCAGGCAACAGATCCAACTCGTCTTCTATCGGTATGGTTACTTGTGACTCGACTTCTTCTGGAGGGGCACCTTCAAACACTGTGCCTATACGAACCTTATCAATTTCTACAACTGGAAACATTTCTTGCGGCATACTACGCCAAGAAATAATTCCTAATACAATAATTAAAATTAAAAATAAATTTACGACAAGAGGATTCTTGATCGAGAAGTTTATGATGCCCATACAATTACGTTAGCGTGATGAAAATGTATATCATCTAGAATTTTGTGATAACACGCTGACCATCCTTAAGGCCAACAACATCACGAGCAACTATTTTCTCGCCCGACTCTATTCCTGCCGAGACAATATAATTGCCACCCACTCGGTCACTAATCAGTACCGGAATTTTACGTAATTCACCATTCATATATCCGAATACAAAATTTTCCCCGGCATTGGTAGACACTGCAGATACCGGCACCGTAAGCACATTTATTTGCTGACTCAATGGCAAATCAGCATTGGCCAACATTCCAGACTGGGCTTGATCACCTGATACTCTTATTCTGATTGCATGTGTATTAGTAGACATATTTGGATCGGGCTGCAATGCGATGAGTCTGCCAGGAATAGTTTCCGAACCAACTGCCACATCAATTTCTTGATTTAAGGTTAAGGCTGCAACCACTTCCCCACGAACTGCAAGTTGCAAGTCTAAAGAACTCGTATCCACCACTGTAGCTACTATTTGAGTTGCGTTAACGTAATCTCCTACTTCGACATTAATTTCATTAACATAACCGGAAAAAGGTGCTGTTAAGGTCGCACGCTGCAAATTTCTTTGTGCTAAATCTCGCTCTGAAGCTTTTAATGCAACTCTAGCTTTTGAAGTGGTTACCTTATATTGCAAATCTGAAACTTGTGAATCTAGTGTTAGCATTTGTTGTCGTGCAGCGTCCAACTGTGATGCCGATATCAATGAATCATTATTTAATTGCTCGTATCGTTGCACTTCTGATTCTTGGAGTTTTAAATTTTGTTTGGCTAATGCAAGCATACGTTGATCACGTTGTGTCCCGGCTTGTTCAATATCATACTGAGACTGAGATTGGATAAACTGATCTTGTAAATCGCGAGCATCCAGAACTAACAATTCATCACCCTGTTTCACATATACCCCAGGCTCTACACTTCGTTGCTTCACTCTGCCCTGAACCTCGAATTTGAGATGCGCAGTTTTCACAGGTTGCAAACGTCCGGTTAAGGATTCAGTCGGTAATAAATTTTGCCTTTGCACCTCCAGAAGCACGACTTTCAGGGGTGGCAATTCTTCTAACTTGGCTTCCGGGCCTTTTTTTGTCCAAAATAAAGCACCCACTAACAAACCAGCGGTAAGAATCGCTATTAAGCTTCCCGCAAGCTGTTTTGAGCCGCTGGTATTACTTATAGAATCACTGTTATGTTGCTTAGATTCGGTCAATGAATTGCCTTAAAACTGTTACACTGTAAGTATCTGATAGTTAATCAGACTTTGCAGTGTGATCAAAAAATAATCAGTATCAATAAAAATTGCGATTTAACGTTCTGTAATAAGCTAACTCTACCGATATCCCGTGTTAATTAAAGCCAAAAGCAAGCTATTTGTATCCTTTTTAGTGCTGACGTGCATCTTAAACTGTGCACCTGCTTTAGCTGAAGATAACAAGCAAGCAAGCCCTTATGGCTTTTGCGGTGACGGCTCAGTCACTGAAGCTAGTCAGCAAGTAGTACCTTTGGACCCCAATACACCTGCAGAGTTTACCGCAGATCAAGCAAAACGTAATGAAAACGGCGTGGCTACACTGCAAGGTAATGTACAGATGAGACGCGGCCCACAGACCATTAATGCTGAAAAACTAGAATATGATCAAAGCAATAAAAACGTTCTGGCAAGCGGGGATGTGCATGCAGAAGACCAACAATTAATCATTAAAAGCCAAGCAGCTGAACTGAATCTCGAGACTGACTATGCAAAATCTGAAGATGCTGAATATTTTTACAAACCATTACATGCGAGTGGACAAGCGAAAAGCATAGAGCGATCTTCTGCTGACTTAGTACAGTTTGAAGACACTACTTATAGCACATGTGAAGAAGATGACCGAACCTGGGAACTTTCCGCGGACGAAATCAATTTAGACAAAACCTCAGGAGACGGTATTGGCAAAGACGTTTTAGTCAAATTTAAAGGCGTCCCTATTTTTTACACACCTTGGATCCGCTTCCCCATTGATGATCGACGTAAATCAGGTTTTCTGGCACCCACCATTGGTAACTCCAATGACTCTGGCTTTGAGCTTGAAACACCATGGTATTGGAACATTTCTCCAAACAAAGATGCCATTTTTGCACCCAGGCTTTTAACAGAACGTGGATTGCAGCTTAAGTCCAACGCGCGTTACTTAAATGAAAAAAGTGCTGGGCAACTAGGTTTAGAATTTTTAGACGATAGTGAATTTAAAGACAATCGTTACCTTGCAAACTTTGAACATATCAGCCAATTCAGCCCAAACTTACAACTCGACCTACTTTACAACAAAGTATCCGATGAGAATTATTTTGAAGACCTGGGAGATGGACTAGGAATTACAAGCACCCAATTTTTAGAGCGTCACAGTGACCTACGATTTAGTACTGATCATTGGAACTTTTTAGCGCGCGCCCAGAGCTTCCAGATTGTTGATGAAAGCCTCCCGAACATTGATAAGCCTTTCAAACGTGTACCGCAAATTAAACTAGATAGCGCCTACTACAATTTACCGGCTGGATTTAATTTCAACTCCGAAAGTGAGTGGGTTCAATTTGAACATGACGACAGAATTGATGGCGACCGTCTGCACTTAGGCATCGAACTTGAAAGACCGTTTGAAAGTAATGCTTACTTTATACGTCCCGGCGCAAGACTCACGCATACAGAATATGATTTAAATCGCAGAGATGGCCTAGACGATAAACCATCGCGTAGTTTGCCAAGCGCGCATTTGGATGCTGGACTTATATTTGAAAAGAAGTTTAAAAATTCCACTACAATTCAAACCTTAGAGCCTCGACTTTTCTATTTACACACACCTTTTCGTGATCAAGATGACATCCCTATATTTGATACTGCAGAATATGAGTTTGTGTATGAACAATTGTTTCGTGATGACCGCTTTAGTGGCAGTGACAGAATCGGAGATGCAGATCGTTTAAGTGTAGGATTAACTACTCGTGTACTGGATTTAGAGGATGGCAGTGAAAAATTTAGAGCCAGTGTAGGACGTATATTTTATTTCCGCGATCGTAAAGTAACTTTGCCAAATGTAATTGTCGAAGATGAAAGTTCATCTGAAGTCGCTGCTGAACTTAAAATTGGCCTTTATGATCGCTGGGAAGCCATCGCCACAACGCTTTACGACACCCATGACGATCATACTGAAAGAAGTTCAGTGCGCTTTCAATATAACAATAATAATGGCCTGATTTTCAATATGGGATACCGTTATCGTCGCAGTGATATTGAGCCAATTGATGTTGATAGCAATGTTCGTGAAAGCCTCGAACAATCTGACATATCATTGGTATTACCTATCAATGAGCATTGGCGGGCAGTATCAAGATGGAACTACGATTTACAAGAAAAGCGCAACTTAGAGCAATTAATTGGGGTCGAATATGACACATGTTGCTGGAAGCTTCGCTTGGCAGGCCGCCGCTTCAATCAAAACACTGATGAAGACTATAATAATAGTATAGAGCTTCAGCTTGTTCTAAAAGGCTTGGGCCAAATAGGCTCACCTATAGGTGAATTACTGGAACGCGGCATACGTGGTTTTGATTCAAGAGACGAAGAATACTTTTAATTAGGAATATATAAAACTAAGACTATGAAATATGAAACAACTTAACATTATATCTGCACTAAGCTTGACGCTAGCTCTCGCTGCAATATCCTTTACGAGCCCTGCAAATACCAAATTATTAGACCGCATTGTTGCCGTAGTTGAAAATGATGTCATCATGGAAAGTGAATTACGACAACGTGCAAGTGTGATTATAAAACAGTTTGAAGGTAACCCAGAGGCCGTACCCCCACGTGATGTATTAATTGAACAAATTCTACAAAGGCTCATCGTTGAACGACTGCAACTGCAACTTGCTGAGCAAAGAGGCATTCAGATAGACGAATTAAGCTTAGATCAAGCTATGCGTAACTTAGCCAAACGTAACCGTATGACACTCGAACAATTTCGTGAAGCTTTAATAAAGCAAGGCTTAGATTATGTCGCCTACCGCGATCAAGTACGTAATGAAATGTTACTTGACCAACTTCGAAGACGCACGATTAGCAGTAGAGTACAAATTTCAGATAGCGAGGTTGAAGAACTGGTGACCAAGGTTGATAAGGATTTATTAAAGAAAGAATATGAATATAACGTTGCCCACATTCTCATCGCAGTACCCGAAACCCCTGAACCCGGACAGATTGAGAAAGCTCAACATCGAGCGTCATTAGTGCATGATCGAGCTAGAGCAGGCAATAATTTTTCTAAATTAGCCATCGCGGCTTCTGATGCTCAAGATGCTCTGCAAGGCGGTGAACTGGGCTGGCGCAACAAAACACAATTACCCGAAATATTTAGCCAACAAATTGATGGCATGCAAGCGGGCGATATAAGCAAAATCGGTCAAAGTGCCGCGGGCTATCATATTTTTAAAGTTCTTGATCGCCGTGCAATTGAAAACACTATGGTGAACCAGGTTAAGGCGCGTCATATCCTAATTCGCACCAACGCTCTTGTTAACGACAAAGAGGCTGAAAGAAAGCTTAAAGACTTAAGAACCAGAATAGTAAATGGTGATGATTTTGAAGAATTAGCGCGTGCAAATTCGGAAGACACAGGCAGCGCAGTAAATGGTGGCAATATGGATTGGTCGGTCAGCAGCAATTTTGTACCTAAATTTAAAGAAGTAGTGGATGAACTAAAACCAAGAACGATTAGTGAGCCTTTCAAAAGTAGGTTTGGCTGGCATATTGTTGAAGTACTTGATAAACGTGAACATGATAATTCACAAGAAGCAATGCGTAGTGAAGCACGTGAGCAGATAAGACAAAGAAAATTTGAAGAAGAAACTGAATTATGGCTCCGACAA
>CAZVPJ010000089.1:0-7626 GCA_964629035.1 uncultured Thiotrichales bacterium
CCTTGATTAACCTTCTCTATGACATACATAGAAGTTTCAAGCATCATATTATGTGTTTTCTCAATACTATTGATATCTGTCAACTCCCCATGACCTGGAATAATTTTCACATCCTTAGGTAGCCATTCCATAATCGTCTGTAAATTTTCTGCATAATTAAAAACGTTACCGCCTGTGTGAAGATCAATAAATGGAAACACGTCTGTAAATAATAGATCTCCCATATGTACAACATTACTTTCAACAAAATACACGACCCCATCACCATCCGTGTGCCCATCTGGTAGATGCAAAAACCGAACCTCTTCACCATTAAAATGTATGGTCAGTGATTCATCAAAAGTAATAACTGGCCAAGCCTGTTTGGGAGATGCTGGCGTTTTTCCAAAATAACCGTATTGATCTGCTGATACTCGTTTGCGCACATTATGATGTGCAATGATGGTGGCATCTTTACCAAATATCTCATTTCCACCAGTATGGTCTCCATGCCAATGTGTATTTAACACATACTTTGGCTTACCCGCTTGCAAACTATCAAGTGCAGCTGTTATTTTTTCATTCATTGCAGACAACTGATCATCAACCATCAAGACACCATCTTCACCAATAGAAACAGCTAAATTACCGCCGGCAAATCCATTTACGCCTTGCAACATATATATGTTATCTGTGACTTTAATCTTTTTTAATTCAATTTTAGAAAAGTCTTGGTCATTAAAATCTGCGACACTTGAAGATATAGTGGCAATAAAACATACGGTAAATATTATTTTATAAAATAATTTCACAACATTCTCCAACATTCATGTTAATGGAATTTAAATTCCTACTAGCGAAATCATATGATAATGCACTTTACTTGCTTCTATCATCTCGATCGCATTCGATAAATTATTTATCTATAGATGCACCCTTGTCACACTTTATGCACTCAAGCGCGTAACCCAACATCTTCTTACGTCCCTTTTCAGAAAGCACCCAGGAACGACTTACCATGGGAGGGTTATGACGGACATGTTGATAATGTCCACATACTAGTTCGGCTACCCAATGATCTTCATCATCTTTGTGGTAGGAAACGATCTTTCGCAGCATGAGGGGCATTGACCACTATAATGATTCACTATTCAGCCAGTATTCCGCTTCGGCTTCGTCAGTCAGATCAAATGCTTTGATATTCAACCCAGGGATAAATGCACCTTCTATTTCACTAATCTTTCTCACCCATTTCTCGTCAGCTAAAATTGCTGCACGATCAAATTTTTTAATAAAACGAAATGCTTCTGGAAAACGTGAAAACTCAACCCCTAATGCACCCAGTGTCGGCAAGCTATAATCTGTAACGCGAAATAATATATGGCCGTGCTCGATATTCGTAGCAGTTGTGAATAATTCATCCAATGCAGTCGCCATCTCTTTTTTATCTAACTTCCCACTTACTTCGATATTGATTCTGTTTTCACGAATTTTTAAAACTTTAAACATGAATCTTAATACTTGTGTAACTTTTATATATCGAAGCGTTTATCAATTGAACGTCTATTTATCATGAATCACCTGAAAATATCTAAAATATTTCATAACATCCATATTGCATTGATATGATTTATTAACTAGAGCATGCAAATAATTGAAGCACATAAAGCTCAAGATATAAATCATAAACTGACAATATAAATATAATTTAATGATAAAGAACACCTCGATTTGTTCGATATCACACAACTCATACTACTGTAATTAGTTACTATTCTTGTGAACTTTAATGAGATAGTATATTGGCAAATTCTAATTCAAACACTATTGCAACCTTACACTAAATTGAATAGTTAACGTTTAAGTTTTTCTTAATCTCCGACAACAAAATTTTTCAAATATCAATCGACTCAATATGTGTAAATTTAACAAGGTATATAAGGAAATAACCGTAACAATGAAATCAATCAAAACAACTTTATTATCGATTTGTATACTCAGCTCACTCTCTATCCATAGCCAAGCTAAAGACAATGATATTCCTGATGCAGAACTTCATCCTGATGATGTAAAGGTATGCGAAGGTTTTGGACCACAAACACCTAGAGATATAGATAGCGTAAAAGGTACTAACAAACGCATATTTTCGTTAGCTCCTAGCTATCAAAAAATGAATCTTTGTAATATACATTTTCATAAAAATGCAGAACATAAAGCAAAAGCCTTCTCCGTATTTGCAGGTAAGGGTGACCATGGTGGTTACCAATGCAATATGAGCCAAACCCTCAGCAAAGAAGAATTATCAACACCTAAAAATGCGATATGCAATGGATTGATTCCTGGTGACACAATAGAAGTTCATTGGGTGCATACCTCATGTGATATTCAACCAGGCAAAGGCTTAGGCTCTTGTTTGTCCGAAAGTTGCGCTAACCCTGATCTTCGTGTTGAAACACAAGTATTCACATTAGTGAATGATAAATCAGCTCTAGACTTTAAAGATTTATCGTATGACAACCATCAAGTAAATGGTCTTCACCAAGCGAAGCTGATTCCAACCAATACCGGCCAACCCGTCGAATTTTTAGGCTCCACAACCGGCCCTTCATACACAGAACAAGTTTGTTCACCTCTACAGGTTACGTGGAGTGTTCGACCACAGTGTGCAAAGCTAGATATTAATAGCATTGGAAATTGGTGCGAAAGCAATGTATTCGAAGAAGACCATGCACATGGCATAAGAAAGCTAGTCACGAATCCTGATCTATTATCAGAAATTAAATAAGCCCTTATTGAAACAATATGAATAATATTAAGTGAGAGGTAGCTCCTCTCACTAGCTCCACTCACTTGGCTTATAAAGTAGATTCTACAATAATCTTATAACCCACTAATAAAAAAGATTGAGCTGATATTCAATAATAATATTAATTGCAAAACATAATCATAAGCGCAAGATAAACGTGTAAGCCTGAGAGGTACGCACCATGAAAATAAAAAAAGAAACAATTGCCCCCAAACGACATAACGTAATTACTCAAAAAGATATTAGTATTGCTGGAATTTCTATATTCGTATTGGCAGTCATCATGACATTATATTTTTTGTATGGGTGATTTCTAGATATAAGCCTTTAAATATAAGCTACTTAGAAGTTTTAGAAATCGCAGCATCTTCACCAAATCGCATTAAACCTACAAATACGCGATACAGCACCCATATATTAATTGCACCCACAACAAGAAAAGCACTGATCAATAATATAATATCTTTTATTGAAGTGTGATCAGCCCCGTAACCTAATATCATTCCTACAATCACAAACAACATAACGGCTATATAAGTCATAGCGGTTTTAATTTGCCAGACACTATGAGATTCGAGCCAGGTGTTTTTTACCCCATCTTTTGTAATTCTGTGAAGATACAGTACAAAAATAATAATGATAGGAAGAACTAAACTCACACACAGTAAAATATAATTCCTAAGCACCTTCTTCTTGTCTTCCTCTATCTTGTTATCGTTTTCACTCATCATCAAAAGCCCAAGAATTGCATATTAAAAGCAAAATAATCTACAGAAGTTATATTTATCTCACAAGTTTATCGAATAGCTACTATTCAGCTATTACTGCCTATAAACATCCAGAAAATCTTACTATTATTCAAAAAATATCGAATTGTATTGCACACATTATCAAACTAACATTTAAGCATATTAACCGTGATGTCACAGACCCTGACTGACTTATATTTCACTATGAATAAAGCACTAGGTATAAAGCAAAATTGTTCCAATACGCATAGAAGTTTTTAAGATAAAGCCTCCCTTCTTTAGATTAGGCTTCTTTAGCGTTAACTCCCCTAAGCCCACTTAACATTAGTTAGTGGGCTTTATTTTTTATACAGACCAATATATTTATGCATTAAGCAGTTTACTATTTAATAGCATCCACGCTCATTGCAAACCCAAAACTCAGCCCAAAGTCCATTTCTTCACCAAAACACAAGCTTGGACCATGAATTTTTACAAATTCTGATGCTGCTAGCCCTGATCTTTTCAGGCAAATTAAGTAGAATCTACTAAAGGAATTAGCCTAATCAAGTGGTCAGCAATGATAATCAACTCTTTTTTCATTACCCTCCACTAACCATTAAGGCAAAACAAGCACTATAAAGGACCGAATATCAAACAACTGATCATCAAGCAGCCCGACGATTGGCATGTACATCTCCGCGATGGCTCCATGTTGAACGCGGTTACAACCTACACGGCGCGCCAATTTGCACGCGCTATTGTAATGCCTAATCTCAACCCACCCGTAACTACTGTAGATTCAGCAGCAAGATATAAAGCACGCATACTCGAAGCATTAGAACCTGAACTTCACTTCACACCCTTAATGACGTGCTATTTAACAGATGATGCAGATTCAGCGGAGATTGAAAAAGGATTTACCTCTGGAGTATTCACCGCATGCAAGCTTTACCCGGCGAATGCGACTACTAATGCTAGCTATGGTGTAACGAGTGTAGATAAAATTTACCCCGTTTTTGAAACCATGCAAAAAATAGGTATGCCTCTGTTACTGCATGGTGAAGCCACTGAAAGCCATGTTGATATTTTTGATCGGGAAGCTGTCTTTATCGAACATACTCTTTCCAAAATAATCAACGACTTCCCTGCACTTAAGATAGTATTCGAACACATCACCACAAAAGATGCGGTTGAGTTCATTGAGTCTACTGGACCTAATCTTGCTGCTACCATTACTCCACATCACTTAGAAATTAATCGCAATGCGATGTTTAAAGGTGGTATTCGCCCACATTTCTATTGTCTGCCGGTTGCCAAACGTGAACAACACCGTATTGCGCTGCGAAAAGCTGCTACCTCGGGTAATAAAAAGTTTTTCCTGGGCACTGACTCCGCACCGCATGGAGTGGGAGAAAAAGAATCCGCTTGCGGTTGTGCCGGTATTTTCAATGCGCCTTATGCATTAGAAAGTTATCTTAAAACCTTTGAAGAAGAAAATGCGCTGGACAATTTTGAAGCTTTTGCATCTGAAAATGGTGCTGACTTTTACAATCTTCCACGCAACAATAAAAAAGTTTTACTAGAAAAAAAGCCTACCATTATTCCTGAAAAGCTTTCCACGCCCATAGCAGAGATTATTCCGTTTCATGCTGGTGAAACGCTAAGCTGGCAATTTTCGGGTCTGATCGATTAAATTTTAAGACTAACGATTTAGTTGCATAAAATAACAAGAATAGAAAATACTATTTATTTTCTTTACACATTATTTTTTACAACGTTATGCGGCTTTGATCTTTGATTGGCCTTGCAATATGTAACTCACGGCTTGATCCGCAGACAGAACCGGACAAACAATTCTGTTAATTCTTTGCATGGTAGGGATATCATCGGCTTGCTCCTGACAAGAGCAGGCATCGCCAATCACAATCGGCATATAGCCTTCATCTCTTGCCGCACGCGCATTACCTTCAATGCACCAATCCAAATGTATTCCACACAACACAATGGTTTTAATACCCGCTCGTTTAAGCATTACATTTAGAGGCGTGCCAACAAATGAACTTTGATGAGCATATTCAAAAAACTCTGAATCTTCAGGGCGCGAGAGCTCTTTGAGCTCATCCACTAATTCACCATCCCACTTTTTATAATCAGCAGATTTATTTTTAGCATCGAACGCATCTCCCCAACTTCCATATTGTGCACGATCAAGATCTGTCATGGGATAGTCTTCACGAAATACGTCATAGCCAATCCAAAAGAATTTCATATCTACTTCACGACAAGCTTTTGCAACTTTTACAGTGTTTTCTAGCGTGCCACGCTCCCATTGTTTCTCACCACCTTGCGCACCTTCGGGCTTATATAAACTATTGCACTGACTAATTGAAATAAAAGCAGCGGGTTGAGCTAGAATTTTGACGAGATCTACATTTTGCCATTGCGCAGGCAACTCAGGAACACTTGAAGACATGAGGATTTTCCTTGGTGTACTATTTTCAATAGGTAAAATAGTAGCGGAATGGCTCAGTGCTGGGTAATAAATAAAACTGAACGTATAAATTAACTAGATTTATTGAGAGGTTTGTTAGGCCGCAAATTAATGAATTAAAAAATCATGTAGCCCATCATAAAAATGGATATTTATAGTACCTTCAAGCATCTATATCTTCTTCCTCACCTGATGGAAGATCCAGTAGTGGTACCGATAGCACCGCATTGCCTGCAATACCTTTGATGGAGCCATACATGTCTGTGGTGTTGAGTAATACTTTATCGATTTGTTTGTCTCTTTTTTTCCAAATGGCTCTCATCGAGCGCTGCTCAGACTCTAAATCAGATTTCATTTGTGTAAACCCTTCCACAATAGCTTCAATCTGAAGTTTGAATTCGTTACTGGTCAAAAAATCATACAACATACCCATTTTGTCGCCTTTATTATCTTGAGCAACAAGCGCGGTGCTGATTTGGATAATCGATTCACGCAATACAGAACAAAGCCCCTTAAATTCATCAAACGAACATATCCACACACCATCCCTAATGCCCAGACGCTCCATATCTGTTGGCATTACTTCCGTTACTAACACACCTATATCTGCATTTTTATCTCGGATATCAGCTTTAAATTTTTCAATCCATGAGGCTTGGAAGGTTTTTGAGCGTTTGCTTTCGTAATAAATGGTTCCACAATTTTGTCTGGTACGTGTATGCACCGTTTGCAGACAATCTGCACCCCGCTCTCCCTTTTTTATTTCTTGTATTGCATCTAATGGAAACTTATCCGATAGCCATTCTTCTATTCCTAACTCTTGCACCTCACCTTGCGTTTGCATAGAACCCTGTTCTTGCTTGCGCTTCATTTCTTCTGTTAGCTTTTTTTGATCTTCTAACTGCTTTTGTAGCTCTTTGAACTTCAACTCATTTTTACTATCTTCTTCTTTGCGAATTTTTTCTTTTTCTTCAATAAGCTTCTTATTAAGTTGTTTTTCAGCTTCTGCTTTTAAAGTATCTTCCAATTCAGCTTTTTCTCTTTTTAATTTTTCTAGCTGAATGGAAGTTTTATTGAGCTCTTTTATCTTTCCTGATTTTTCTTCAAGCTCTTCACGCAGTGAAGTCAAGGCATCGGACTGCTCTTCGGCCGCCTCGGCTTTATATTTTTTCTTTAACGCCAGCTCTTTTTGTTTAATTTCATCTTTAACCTGCTTCTCAATCATTTCATCTTGAGATTTTTTAGCATTTTTTAATGCTTTTCGTTCTTCTGTTAACTTAGCCGTTTGTGTATTGATAACTTCTTTTTGTTTAGCCAGCTCATCGTTATATTGCTTCTTAAGTTGCTCATCAACCTGGTGATACAACAACTCATTCACATCAATTTTTTCACCACATTCAGGGCAATTAATGATGTTCTTTTCTTGTTTCATAGTTTTCTCAATAACACGTTATCGAATATCAAATTTTGGGGCATCATGGCAGACATGCTGGTATATATAATGGCAAACAAGCCATCATATTAAGGAAACTGCTCAATTATGCATCTCAATTATACGTCATCCCTTACTGCCGTAACTGCTTCTGACAGAATGATCTGACAGTATAATTTGAAAGTAT
>CAZVPJ010000090.1:0-7547 GCA_964629035.1 uncultured Thiotrichales bacterium
CCCCCTAAAAGTCAATCATGGAAAAATTATTAATTGAAGGTGGTAAGCCTTTGCAAGGAGATGTAAGAATCTCGGGTGCAAAAAATGCTGTGTTACCAATATTAGCAGCAACCCTATTGGCGGACGGCCCAATGCAAGTGGCTAATGTGCCGCATCTACAAGATGTAACTACGACAATGGAATTGCTCGGTCGAATGGGGGTTTCACTTACCATCGATGAGCACATGAATATTGAAACGGATACCAGTACCATCCAGGAGTTTTTCGCGCATTATGATGTTGTCAAAACGATGCGAGCTTCAATACTGGTGTTGGGTCCGTTGCTGGCGCGTTTCGGTCACGCTGAAGTTTCTTTGCCTGGTGGTTGTGCAATTGGTTCACGGCCTGTGAATATGCATTTACGTGGATTGGAATCCATGGGTGCAAAAATTGAAGTCAAAGCTGGTTATATTCATGCAAGTGCCAAGCGCCTGAAAGGTGCGCACTTGGTAATGGATATGGTTACGGTTACCGGCACAGAAAATTTAATGATGGCTGCAACCTTGGCGGATGGAACGAGTGTTATCGAAAATGCTGCACGTGAACCCGAAGTAACTGACTTGGCAGATTGTTTAATTGCTATGGGTGCAAATATTGAGGGTGCAGGTACTGATACCATCACAATTCACGGCGTGAAGGAGTTAAAAGGTTGTCATTACAGTGTATTGGCGGATCGCATTGAAACAGGAACCTTTCTAGTTGCTGCCGCGATTAGCCGTGGCCATGTTAAGTTAAAAGATACACAGCCCAACCTGTTGGAGTCTGTGTTGCAGAAACTGGATCGTGCTGGTGCATCTATTAATACCGGCGATGACTGGATTGAGATTGATATGCAAGGCAGACGTCCCAAGAGTGTCAACTTGCATACTGCACCTTATCCAGCTTTCCCAACGGATATGCAAGCACAGTTCACAGCATTAAATTGTATTGCGGAAGGCACTTGTTCGATTACCGAGTCTGTGTTCGAGAATCGTTTTATGCATGTTCAAGAAATGCAGCGTATGGGAGCTAAAATTAAAGTAGAAGGCAATACTGCGATTGTAACCGGAGTAGATAAGTTAATTGCTGCACCAGTAATGGCGACTGATCTACGTGCATCGGCAAGTTTGATTTTGGCTGGATTGGTTGCAGAAGGACAAACGATTGTTGATCGTATTTATCATATTGATCGTGGTTATGAATGTATCGAAGAGAAGCTAGCACAACTTGGTGCTAGTATTCGCCGTGTTCCACACTAATATAAAATAACGGTTATGCCTGTAGAATCTCAAGCACAAGCAAATAAAGACTTCACTACAATAGCTTTGTCAAAGGGGCGAATTTTTGATGAGTGTCGTGAGTTACTCGAAAAAATTGGCATCACGGTTGCTCAAAAAGAATTAGATGGTCGTAAGTTAGTGCTGCCTACTAATAAGCCAGATGTGCGTTTGTTAATTATTCGCGCCACCGATGTGCCAACCTATGTCCAATACGGGGCGGCAGAGTTGGGTGTTGTAGGTAAAGATACGTTGATGGAATTTGGTGGTGAGGGAATATATGAGCCACTCGATCTTGGTATCGCAAAGTGCAAGTTGATGGTGGCAGGAGTGGAAGGAAAAACTGCGGAAAGTCGACGTATGCGAGTAGCTACAAAGTATTTACAAAGCACGCGGCGTTATTTTGCTTCAAAAGGACAACAAGTCGAATTGATAAAGTTATACGGTTCGATGGAACTCGCGCCGTTATTAGGGCTGGCAGATTGTATTGTTGATCTTGTTGCAACCGGCAGTACGCTTAAAGCAAATGGGTTGGTCGCTACTGAGCATATTGCAGATATCAGCTCTCGTTTAATCGTCAACAAAGCAGCAATGAAGATAAAATCTGCTACACTTAAACCATTAATTGAAGATTTTAGGATTGCAGTCAATAAACCATAGAATTTCTATGAGTATTTTTTCGAGTGTCATCGAGTATATTAAGAAAGAGAATTTTTAAAGGTCAGGTAAGATCATGCAACATCAAACGGACGATCTCAGAATAGTAGAAACAAAAGAAGTGATTGCGCCTTCGGAGTTACGCAAGGAACTACCGGTGAGCGAAAAATCTGCTCAGTGTGTGTTTACTGCGCGTAGCGCAGCGCAAAAAATTCTTCATGGCGAAGATGATCGTTTACTTGTAATTGTTGGCCCATGTTCCATTCACGATACGGATGCTGCGCGAGAATATGCAACACGACTAGCCAAAATTCGTGATGAAGTCGCTGGTGATCTTATGATTATCATGCGTGTCTATTTCGAAAAGCCACGAACAACAGTGGGTTGGAAAGGGCTTATCAATGACCCTAATCTTGATAATAGTTTTGAGATTAATAAAGGTTTGCATGTGGCCCGCAAATTGTTACTTGATTTAAATGAGTCCGGGATGCCTGCTGGAACAGAGTATTTAGACTTAATCAGTCCGCAGTATGTTGCTGACTTGGTAAGTTGGGGTGCTATTGGTGCGCGCACTACAGAAAGCCAAGTGCATAGAGAATTATCATCAGGTCTATCTTGTCCCGTTGGTTTTAAGAATGCCACTGATGGTGGTTTGCAAGTTGCAGTAGATGCTATTGGTTCCGCAATGAATCCGCATCACTTTTTGTCGGTCACGAAAGAAGGTAAGTCTGCAATATTTTCTACTGCGGGTAATAAAGATTGTCATATCATTTTACGTGGCGGTAGTGACCAACCCAATTACAGTCCTGAAAGTATTAATGCTGCATCAGAATTGCTCGAAAAATCAGGATTAGCAGCACGCATAATGGTTGACTTGAGTCATGCCAACAGCCTTAAGCAGCATGAGAAACAAATTGAAGTAGGTGATTCAATCGCTCAACAGCTAAGTGCAGGTGATATGCGCATCTTTGGATTAATGATAGAAAGTCACTTGGTCGCTGGACGTCAAAATGCAAAGCCTGGGCAAGAGCTTGTGTACGGTCAAAGTATTACAGATGCTTGTTTGGGTTGGGATGAGACTGAAACATTGTTGCGTACACTGGCTAATGCAGTTCGCGAACGTCGTCATTCAAAGTCTGCAGCAAGCGCGGCCTAACTCCTAAAGCTTAAAACCATGTTGGATATACGCCGTCTTTCATCTCAAGACGCAGATTTCTCTGTGCATTTTAAAATTTTGCTGCAACAAAATCAGTCGGCAGAAAATGATGTGCGTCACACAGTTGAAGAGATTATTAACAGCGTGCGTGAAGAGGGTGACCAAGCCTTACTTGCTTATACTCAAAAATTTGATCGAGTTAACGCAACACAAGTTTCTGAGCTAGAGCTTAGCAAGCAGCAGATGAAAGAAGCGCTAACAAAAATTAGTTCAGACCAACGTCAAGCATTAGAATCTGCAGCTAAACGAATCAGTGAGTATGCAGAAAAGCAAAATCTTCAATCATGGTCTACCAAAGATGATGATGACAATGAAGTAGGTCAGATAGTTACAGCATTAGAAAAAGTGGGTATCTATGTACCAGGTGGAAAAGCTGCATATCCATCTTCTGTATTGATGAATGCAATTCCCGCCAAAGTTGCTGGCGTAGAGTCTATTGTAATGGTGGTTCCAACACCGGATGGTGAGGTGAACGATATGGTAATGGCGGCGGCATCAATCGCCGGCGTGGATCGAGCCTTTACGGTTGGTGGTGCCCAAGCCGTCGCAGCGCTTGCCTATGGGACCGAGACGATTCCTAAGGTTGATAAAATTGTTGGACCCGGAAATGCTTATGTTGCCAGCGCAAAACAACAAGTATTTGGTGTAGTCGGCATCGATATGATTGCTGGGCCTTCAGAGGTGTTAGTGATTTGTGATGACAGTGCTAATCCTGAATGGGTAGCCATGGATTTGTTTTCACAGGCTGAGCATGACGTTAATGCACGCGCAATATTAATTAGTACTGACGCAGGCTTTTTTGATCAGGTTCAGCAGCACATGGAATTATTATTAAAGCAATTAGATCGTGCAGAAACCATTACTGCATCTATTAATAATTTTGGAGCCTTTATCAAGGTAGATAGTTTGGATGAGGCTGCAGAACTTTCAAATCAAATTGCTCCTGAGCATTTAGAACTGTCTGTTGCAGAGCCTGAGAATTTGTTGAAAAAAATACGTAACGCGGGTGCTGTATTTCTGGGACATTTTTCTCCTGAGGTGTTTGGAGATTATTGTGCTGGGCCCAACCATGTTTTACCTACAGCAGGTACAGCAAGATTTTCATCGCCACTTGGTGTCTATGACTTTCAAAAACGCACTAGTGTCGTGAATTGCTCGAAGCAGGGTGCCAAAAAATTAAGCGTGATCGCGTCTACTTTAGCGCATGGTGAAGGTTTAACGGCGCATGCTAAATCTGCTGAATTTAGAGGTAAATAATTTTAAGTTATCCGATGAGCCTTACACCAAATAATTTATTACGTGCCGAGTTTGCAAACATGCAGGCTTACCATGTGCCAGATACTGCAGGCCTTATTAAACTAGATGCCATGGAAAATCCTTATGGCTTTCCTGAAGCATTACAAAGTCAATGGCTAGAAGTGCTAAAACGTGTTGAGTTGAACCGCTATCCAAGCCCGCAAGCAAGCGAGCTTAAGAAAACCTTTCAAAATGCTTTTTCATTATCTTCAAAACTTGAATTGATGTTTGGGAATGGTTCGGATGAATTAATTCAGTTATTAATCATGGCAGTTGCTAAGCCTAATGCTAGTATCCTTACGGTTACACCAAGCTTTTCGATGTATAAGCTTATTGCAGAGTATGTGGGTGTCAATGTTGTTGAGGTGCCACTGCAGCAGAATAGCTTCGCATTGCAGATGGATGTATTGAGTCAGGATATTGCCAAATATAAACCAGCTGTTATTTTCTTAGCTTGTCCTAATAATCCAACGGGTACACTTTGGCCAAAAGAGCAAGTTGAAGAAATTATTAAAATGTCTACAGGCTTGGTTGTGATTGATGAGGCCTACTCACCATTTGCAGCATACTCACTAATGCCATTAGTCGAACGCTATCCGCATGCGTTGATGATGCGCACCGTATCTAAGATGGGGTTAGCAGGGTTAAGGTTGGGTTGGATGCTTGGTGATAAGCAGTGGATTAATGAGCTGAATAAAATGCGCTTACCTTACAATATCAATGTATTAACTCAAGTGAGTGCAAACTTTGCGTTACAGAATATTGATGTCTTTAATCAACAGGCAGAAAAAATATGCAAACAGCGTGAAGCCCTAATGCACGCGCTGCAAGCAATGAATGGTGTAGAGGCTTTTCCAAGTGAAGCCAATTTTATTTTGTTTAGAGTGTTAAAGAAAACAGCGGATACCGTTCATCAACGTTTGTTAGAACACAAAATTATTATCAAAAATGTGTCTGGCAATACGTTGTTAGAAAATTGTTTACGCGTAACCGTTGGTTCTGAGAAGGAGAATCAAGCATTTATTGAAGCGCTTGGTATTTCGCTTATATAAATCGTAATTATCTATACGTAATTACCTATAGATGGGCCGTTGTTCAATTTTTGCTTCAACTTCAAACTTCTTGTTTTTTCTTAAACCACTTATTGTTACTTTTTTGTTTGGTTTGCTGCTTGCAATTTTATTTTGAATAGATTTTGCATTACCAATAGTATTGTTGTCATAGTTTAAAATGACATCTCCAGGACGTATTCCTACATTGTAAGCTGGACTTCTTGTTACCACTCCTGCCACTAATACTCCGGCACGGTCTGTTAGTCCAAAAGATTCCGCAAGTTGGGGGGATAAGTCTTGTAGCTCAAGCCCCAGCCAGCCTCTAATGACGCGGCCATGTTCGATAATTTGTGACATTACATCACTTGCTAGGCCAATTGGAATGGCAAAGCCGATTCCTTGGGAGCCACCCGTTTTTGAAAATATTGCGGTATTAATACCAACCAGCTCACCGTAGGCGTTAATTAAAGCACCGCCTGAATTGCCTGGGTTAATGGCAGCATCGGTCTGAATGAAATTTTCGAAGGTGTTGATGCCTAACTTGTCTCTTCCGGTAGCGCTAATAATTCCTTGGGTAACGGTTTGGCCAAAACCAAATGGATTACCAATAGCAAGCACCACATCTCCTACTTCAATTTTAGAAGTGTCACTCACAACGATGCCGGGTAAATTTTTAACATCGATAGTGAGTACGGCTAAATCTGTTTCAGGATCTGCTCCTAATACATTTGCAGAAACGGTATTGCCGTCTGCAAGAAATACTTTTATTTCATCGGCATTTTCAATGACATGGTAATTAGTAAGCACGTAGCCTTGAGCACTCATGATGACACCAGAACCTAAACTTGTTTGTGTGCGTGATCGCGAGCGAGTACGGTCGCCAAAAAATCGCCTGAACGTTGGATTGTTTAACAGTGGGCTGGTAGCGGTGGCGACTTGTTTGGTGGTGTAGATATTGACGACAGCCGGGCTAGCGCGTTGAACCGCATCTGCATACGAGACGGGACCAGAACCTAATTGGTGAGGGCGTTCGGTATCATCCTGCAAGAACTCGACTACCGGTCGTTTATCAATCATATAGTCTGGTAAGAACACTAATAATAATACTGCCGCAAGCACACCAACGGCACTGGCTTGAAGAACAAACAGCATCATCTTGCGTATCTTCACGAGTGCGTTACCCTAGCCATCGTTATTTAATCCTCTTGACTAAATATGGCTTCATTAAAAGAAATTTCAGAATACATAAATACTTATTTGCAGATTGATCGATTTAAAGACTACTGTCCAAATGGTTTGCAGGTTGAAGGTACAAGTGAGGTATATAATGTAATCACGGGTGTAACAGCAAGCCAAGCATTAATTGACAAAGCTTGTGAAAAAAATGCAGACGCGATATTGGTCCACCATGGATTTTTCTGGAGAAATGAGGATGCACGTATTGTAGGTATTAAGCGCAAGCGTATTGCTGCATTACTGCAAAATAACATTAGTTTGTTAGCCTATCATTTGCCTTTAGATGCACATCCTGAGGTAGGCAATAATGTACAGCTTGGTCATATGTTGAATATTGAGATTGACGGTGAGTTGCGTGACAGTAATAAAAAAGTCTGCGGCAGTTATGGTCATTTGCATACTCCCATGAATGCGAAAAGTCTTAAAAGCATGATGGATGAGACCTTAAAACGAGAAAGCACGCATATCCATGCTGGGACATCGGATATAACCACAATTGGCTGGTGCACCGGTGCAGGACAAGGGTTTATCGAAGCAGCTGCCAAATTAAATTTGGACGCTTATATCAGCGGCGAAATATCAGAGGCCACTACACATTTAGCCAGAGAAGCAGGAATACACTATTTTGCTGCTGGACATCATGCAACCGAGCGTTATGGTGTGCAGGCACTGGCAGCGCATTTATCTAAACAATTTGGGATAGAACACGAATTTATTGACGTTGATAACCCAGCGTAATTAAAGCAATTTTTTAACTTATACTTGACGAAAAACCGTTCATGCGCCATCCTACTC
>CAZVPJ010000091.1:0-7494 GCA_964629035.1 uncultured Thiotrichales bacterium
CACGAAATAATGGATTTCAAATTGAAGATCATGCGTTCATTATTTATGGCATTTGTAGTAATGATGCTCGCCAACTCTGATAACCACATTATTGTTTAAAGTATAGATATGTCAGACCGTAAATATCCACCTGGCCCGGAAGGTGATGGCAAACTTGGTTGTTTGCCTGAGATGCGTGCTAATCCAATGGAGTTTCTCGAAAAGGTTGCTTTGGAGTATGGAGGTGTCGCACGCGTGAACATGGGATCCTATTATTCGTACTTGGTTTCTGAGCCAAAATTAATCAAAGAAGTTCTGGTCGATAATTACGACAAATACAAAAAGAATACACGCTATAAGCAAGTGCGTATGGTAATTGGTGAAGGCATGTTACTCAGTGAGGGTGATATATGGAAACACCAACGTACACATGCGCAACCTAAATTCACGGCAAAATCTCTTGATAAACAAGTTGACTGGATTACGTCTCTAGCGACCGATTTCCTTGATTCTTGGGAAGTAAATGTCAAAGACGGGAAACCTGTTGAGCTTGAATATCAGTTTAATGTGCTAACTCAGTTATTAGCTGGCGTTTGGGTGATGGGAGAAGGCTTCAAGCCGCGTGCTCAGGAGGTGTTTGGTATTTATAACCAAATACGTATGAATTGGCCAGAAATGACAGACTTTAGCGCTTCAATGCTTAAGCCTAAAAATATCAAAAGAGAAGTAAACTTTAGAAAAGCATTGGTGCGTTTGAATAAATGTGTATATAACTTACTAGAAGAGTATCCAAGCATTATTGAGAAAGATATCGGCTTTCTTAAACACCTATTGCCAAATGAAAAAATATCTCAATCAATTAAAAAACAAAAACGTAGTTTGCGTGATCAATTGCTCACCTTATTTGTTACAGCATTTGAAACAACGGCGACCTCTCTGTGCTGGACGATGTATGTAATCGACAAATACCCAGAGGTAAAGCAGAAAATCTATGGTGAAGTGAATCAAGTTCTTGGTCAACAAACGCCTACGGCCGAGATGCTTAATAAGCTCGTTTATACTGAAAAAGTAATTAAAGAATCTTTGCGTTTATATTCTTCAGTACACTCCTTCTCAAGAGTTGCGTTAGAGGATCATGAAATAGGTGGTTATTGGGTGCCAAAAGACATGACAGTTATTATTTCTTCCTATGTCACTCATCGATTGCCTCATTATTGGGACAATCCTCATGAATTTGACCCAAGTCGTTTTGACAAAGAGAGGATGATTGGCCGTTCTCGGTTTTCGTACATTCCCTTTGCTGCTGGCCATAGGAATTGCATAGGGTCTTATATGGCATTAATGCAAAGCAAATTAGTCGTGGCATTAATTGCGCAACGTTATAACCTAAATTTATGTAAAGGCCACAAGGTTGAAAAACATGCTGCGACAACGATGCGTCCAAAATATGGTATGAAAATGGATGTAAGCGCAAATGCGGTCTAGGTAAAGATTATTTAGTAACCTGCCTTTCTTGCACGATCATCTGCACGTTCGTTATTATCTTCTTGATCTATAGTGGTATTTTTATTTGAATCCGTGTTCTGTTCTTTCACCACTCCGCGTCCTGCATTAATTCTGTCCTCAGACTTTTCTTCTACTTGGTCTTCCATGATAATATAACCTGTAATTGCAATATTTTTTGATGTACAACCATAACGTTATCAAACAATCATTGACCGTGAACTAGTTCATAAGAACTATTTACGCTGAGCAGGTCGACATCTATTTAGGTAGTTTTGTGAAGCATATCGCTACGCAAGTAAAAATTTAGCCCTATAATTTGTGGTTAAATCAATTCGTAATAAATTGTTAATAAATTGTATTTAAAATAGTCATTTACGGAATTTTTCATAGGATTTTGAGATCATACTTGAATGTATTTAGAACATTTTAGCTTAGAGCAGCAGCCCTTTCAGCTTACCCCTGATGCGGATTTCCTATACTTAAGTAAAGCGCATAATCGTGCAAAGTCGTATATGGAATACACAGTCTGGAATCGAGATGGCTTTGTAGTGATCACAGGTGAAATAGGATCTGGTAAAACTACGTTAATCCAACAACTATTACGTACGGTTGATGAGAATGTATTAATCGCTCGAATCTATCAAACGCAATTAAATGAGATAGAATTTTTCCAGGCAATATTGCATGAGCTTGGATTAGACCCTTTTAAAGCTGGCAAAGTAGAGTTGATCAGCATGTTGAATAACTTTTTGCTTGAGCAGTATGCAGAAGGTAGACAAGTTATTTTGATTGTCGATGAAGCTCAGAATTTGAGTAAGCGGGTACTCGAAGAGCTTCGCATGTTGACAGGTATGGAGACAGATGAGGATAGAATTTTAAACTTAATTCTAGTGGGTCAGCCAGAGCTGAAAAATCTCTTGGATGCTCCGGGTATGGAGCAACTTTCGCAGCGGATTCGCTTTAGATTTCATTTAGCAGCTCTTGAAGAAGCTGATTTACATAATTATATTGACCACAGATTAGAAGTTGCTGGGTTAGAAAAGAATAAGTCAGGTAACATTCCTAAGATCATTAAAGATGAATGTATACCTGTAATTTATCGATACACAGGTGGTATCCCAAGACTTATCAATTCACTTTGTGATACCGCATTAATATGTGCTTTTGTGGAAAACAAGAAAACGGTTACCGCAAGCATCGTTGAAGAAGCAGTGAATGAATTGCAATGGGTGCCTTATCATGAGCGTATAGGAATTAAAGCACTTAAAAACAAACCAACTAGTGCCGTAGAATTTGATTCTGCCGCAAAGTTAATTGATTTAATGCACGAAGACGATATTCGTGAATATTCTTTGCAAGACGATACAACAACATTAGGCAGGATTGGCACTAATGATATTCGCTTGTTAGATGAAATGGTGAGCGGTCATCATGCTAAAATCATCCGTTTTCAAAATAACTACTTTATTGAAGATATAGCTAGTACTAATGGGTCATTCGTGAACGGTAAACGCATTCGTAAATGTGTACTAAAAGACGGCGATAAATTATCGTTTGGCCCTTATAAATTAATGTTTCATATGGATGCAGAAGAATTAGTTAGTGAGCCAGGTTTTGACAAGTCGGCTACAAGTACTAAGGACACTATCGTCTCCATAGAAGACACGGTAATAAGTGGCCCCGTTGCTGCTAACCATTAGTGGTCTAACTTCTTATACCCACACCTCTATTAAGTAAATATAAGCAAGTGGCAAACAAGAGGATAAAGAACCCTGTCATCACTATTGTCGCTAGATAAAGATTTACGTCTGTAATCCCCAAAATACCGAATCTAAAATTATTCACCATATATAAAATTGGATTTGCAAGAGAAACGTTTTGCCAGAATGAAGGCAGCATTCCGACATTGAAAAATACGCCACCTAAGTAAGTAAGGGGTGTGAGTACAAATGTAGGGATAATCGAAATATCATCAAAGCTATTTGCAAAAATCCCATTAATAATACCTGCGGTTGAAAATAAAGCAGCAGTGATGATTGCTGTGAAGATTACGATTGTAAGGTCATGTATTGTTAAGTGAGTAAAAAACATTGCCACAATTGTAACTGCTAAACCTACTAGTAGACCTCTGGCAATACCGCCTAACATGAAGCCAGTTACTATAATATAGTTAGGCATAGGAGAGATCAGCATTTCTTCAATATGGCGTTGGAATTTAGAACTATAAAATGAAGACACTGAATTCGCATATGAATTAGTGATGATGCTCATCATGATCAAGCCTGGTGCAATGAATTCTATGTATGAATATCCATTAATATCATCTATTTGCGCACCAATAAATTTTCCCATGATAATAAAGTATAATGTCATGGTGATGGCGGGTGGTAATATAGTTTGTACCCAGATCCTTAAGAATCTTTTAATCTCTTTTATTACGATTGTGCGAAGCGCTATTAGTTGATCAATAAAATTCATTTATCAATGATTATCGTTATGGCTTGTCAGTTTTATAAATAGCTCTTCAAGCCGATTGGCCTTGTTTCTTATGCTTAAAACTGTAATGCCTTTGTCGTTTAAGCTGTTAAGTAATTCATGTAAACTATTATTACCGCTTAGGCTGACCTCTAGCGTTTTAGTGTCTATTCTATTGAATGAGTAGTTTTCCAATATGGGTGTTTCAATTATTGGTTGCTGCAAATAAAGAATAAAGCTTTCTTCATTTAATTTACCAAGCAAATTATTCATACTATCGTCTGCAATTACTTTACCGTGATTTATAATTGCAATGTTTTTACATAAATTTTCTGCTTCTTCTAGGTAATGTGTAGTCAAAATTATCGTTTTTCCTTCTGCATTAATGGACTGAAGTAATTCCCACATAGATCTTCGCACTTCAATATCTACTCCTGCGGTAGGTTCATCTAGGATAAGTAATTTTGGTTCATGTACCAAAGCCCTAGCGATCATTAACCTACGCTTCATTCCACCAGAGAGTTCTCGTGGAGTGTGATGGCGTTTATCCCAAAGACCTAATTTTCTCAGGCAATCTTCGCTTGAACTAAGCGCTGTTTTTAGATTTAAGCCATAATAACCAGCTTGGCTTTTGACGATCTCAATGAGTGGTTCAAAACTATTAAAATTAAACTCTTGAGGCACCAGGCCAATTTGGCTTTTAGCTTTAGAGAAATCCTCGTCTATATCACAACCCATGATATGTACTTTGCCCGCAGTCTTATTAATCAAGGAGGTTAAAATACCAATTAATGTTGATTTTCCTGCACCGTTAGGCCCCAATAAAGCAAAGAAATCTCCCACTCTCACATTGAGATCTATATTATCCAATGCAATCACCTTATTCTTATAAACTTTTCTGAGGCCTTTAATGGTAAGTGCGTTTTCAGTCATTTGAGAAACAGTCATCAAAATACAAAAGGAAGCTAATGCTTGGTACAAATATAATGCAGTTTTTTTATAAAGAGCTAGACGACAACAGTATACCTATAAATATTGTCATCAAGTCAGAATATAATAACTGGAAGAAGCAACAATCGGAATATTGGCAAAATTGGATTAATACATCCCAATTCAAACCCAAACCCAATAATGTGTTACGCATTCCCAATCAAGAGGGTGAGCTCGAAGCTGTTTTAGTCATTGCTGACTTGGAAGATATGACGTGGTGTTTAGGTTTTTGTGTTAAGCAACTCCCTGCTGGCAAATATCATCTGAATTCATCTTATAAAGATATTGATCACATTTATATAGGGTGGGCATTGGGTGCCTATCAATATAATGTTTATAAACAAGGTAAAGTATCTGCTTGCAGGCTACGTTTTGATGAATCCGTTGACGTAGAGTATGTAACAGCATTAACCCGTGCTACCTATTTGGTGCGAGATATGGTTAATGCCCCTGCCTCAGACATGATGCCACAACATATTTCAGCTGTATGTGATTCTATGGTTAATGAATTTAATCTAAACGTTAATGAATATGTTGGTGATGATTTGCTAAAAGGTAATTATCCAGTCATTCATGCGGTAGGACGAGCCAGTGTCCATGTTCCACGATTAATCGAGTTTGAATGGGGTGATCCAAAACATCCAAGAGTGTGTCTAATAGGTAAAGGAGTTTCGTTTGATAGTGGAGGTTTAGATATTAAGTCTGCACAAGGCATGCGAAATATGAAAAAAGATATGGGTGGTGCTGCTCATGTATTAGGAATTGCATTAGCAATCATGAAATTGAATATACCTATTCATATGCAAGTACTGATACCAGCTGTAGAAAATGCTATCTCAGCAAATGCATTTCGTCCTGGAGATGTACTTACTTCAAGAAGTGGAAAAACGATAGAGATAGATAATACAGACGCAGAAGGCCGCTTAATTTTATGTGATGCCATCACTAAAGCCGCTGAAGATGAGCCTGATGTAATGATAGATTTTGCTACTTTAACGGGTGCAGCAAGGGTGGCTCTTGGCACAGAGCTGCCTGCTTTTTTTACTAACGATGATAGTTTAGCAGCTGAATTGATAGCTGGGTCAGAAAAAACAAATGATCCCATCTGGCAATTACCCTTGCACAAAGAATATCGTTATATGTTAAACAGTGATATTGCAGATATTACAAATTCTGCTGCTACAGGTTATGGCGGTGCAATAACGGCTGCGTTATATTTAAAAGAATTTGTTCCAGCAGAAACAAAATGGATCCATTTTGATGTGATGGCTTACAATTTACGCGCTAGGGCAGGTCGAGCCAAAGGTGGTGAAGCGATGGGTTTGCGAGCTGTAGTAGAGTTTTTGATAAAACGTTATTCTTCTTAATATTTATCCATGATTGATTCACGCAAATTTTCTGTTGCACCCATGTTGCATTGCACAGATAGTCATTTCAGGTATTTGGCACGTTTAATGTCAAAGAGATGCTTGCTGTATACCGAAATGATCACTACAGGTGCGCTAATTTATGGAGATCGTGATCGTTGGCTTAGTCTTCATTCAGAAGAGAATCCTGTTGCTTTGCAACTTGGTGGCAGTGATCCGTCGGAAATGGCGGCGTGTGCTAAATATGCCAAAAAATATAAATTTGATGAAGTAAATATAAATGTGGGTTGTCCAAGTGACCGTGTGCAAGCAGGTAAATTTGGAGCATGTCTAATGCTGGAGCCTCAAGTGGTTGCTGACTGTATAAAGATAATGAAAGACTCTGCCGATATTGAAGTTACTGTTAAAACTCGAATTGGTGTCGATGATCAAGACAGTTATCAATTTTTGCAAAAATTTGTTGAGACGATTTCATCAGCAGGATGTAAGACGATAATTATTCATGCGCGCAAAGCATATCT
The DNA here is from genome assembly GCA_964629035.1 of uncultured Thiotrichales bacterium. Classification (GTDB taxonomy): domain Bacteria; phylum Pseudomonadota; class Gammaproteobacteria; order UBA4575; family UBA4575; genus JABDMD01. The sequence goes on from CAZVPJ010000091.1 coordinate 6,839, forward strand.
ATCCGGTTTAAGTCCAAGGCAGAATAGAAATGTGCCGCCTTTGCATTATGAATACGTATATCAGCTTAAGCAGGATTATCCTGACTTAACTTTTATCTTGAATGGTGGTTTAAAAGACAAAGCAGAAATGTTGACGCATCTAGAAACGTTAGATGGAATAATGGTTGGTCGTGAAGTCTATGACAATCCATTTTTACTATCTGATATTGATCAATTAGTGTATGCCGAAGATAAATCTTCACTTACACGCTTCAACGTATTAGATGAATATTTGCTTTATGTTCAGACTAAGTTAGATGAGGGTATTCCTTTAAAAATAATGGCGCAGCATATATTTGGATTATTTAATGGGTTGCCTGGTGCGAGAGCTTGGCGCCGTTACTTGAGTGAAAATATATATACAAAAAATGCTGGTGTGGAAGTTATTGAGGAAGCTAAAAGGTCTATCAATGAGTGCAATCAAGTTGCATTGGCTAGTTAAATAAATCGCGATAGCGTTTGTGTGCAGAGAAGAATTGATAATCGTCTAAATGATCTATATCTCGCACTTCAGATAAACAACTATATTCCCAACCCAGTTTCTGCAGCTTGGAAATAGTTTGTGGTAGAACTTGGTTGGTACTCCAATGAATGTTTTCGAAGATTGATTTATCAAT
>CAZVPJ010000092.1:0-7309 GCA_964629035.1 uncultured Thiotrichales bacterium
GTAAACACCTATTGGCATGGAGATGACGACTTTACAACGTGGCAAGAATTACAAGAACCACATCCAGAGTGGTCCTCACCTGACATTACGCTACCCGCATTAAGACAGGTCATTGAGGCAAAAGACATGAGCAATCAAATTAGTATGGAGCGCTTTATTCTTGATGCCCATAGTGGCCGCGTATTGGGTAAATATGGCATCTGGGTCATCGACGCAGCGGCGATCTTACTGCTCATCCTCTCCCTAACCGGTATTTGGCTCTGGGCTTCAAGAAGATAAGGTTAAATAATAAGCCATTTTAAACGATTAAAAATCAGTCATTTACGAACGTTATTGACAATCATTCGTATTTGCGTTTAAATTAACACTCAAATCACTTACAACACTAGCTACAAGAACTATGTATATCTGTATATGTAACCAAGTAACTGAAGCGCAACTCCACGCTGAAATGGAACGTGGTGCAAATACGGTCCGCAAACTTCGTGAATCTGTAGGCGTTACCAATCAGTGTGGCAAATGTGGTACGTGCGTTAAAGCATGCGTTAAAGAGCATAAACAACAAATGCGATCAGATATGTTAATTAACAACGCCTGTAGCGCTTAATAACTCCTTCCGATAACGCTTCAATCAGAGTACCTCCGCTCACAGTATCTATAGTCAGTCTCTCATCCACTTTTTTAAGTCGCTTTCATTAAAATAGATAATATAAATATCTATCTTAATCATTCTCATTCAAAAAAATTAGAAACTATATTTCATAACCATTCTTATTAGCGTTCTCATTACCATTCTGTGTAACATTGTTATTAAAGTATTTTGTCAATTACATTTTCAAAATAACTTTGACAAATATACCTACCCTACATAACCTTAGCTAAAATTTATCACATCGTAGGAGAAAGCCATGAAAGGCGATAAGCAAGTTATTGCATTTTTAAACAAAGTATTAAAAAACGAACTATCCGCAATTAATCAATATTTTTTACATGCCCGAATGTATAAAAATTGGGGTTTGGAAAAACTTAATGAACATGAATATCATGAATCTATTGATGAGATGAAGCATGCAGACATGCTAATAGAAAGAATCTTGTTTTTAGAAGGGTTACCAAACTTACAAGATATTGGAAAGATCTTCATAGGCGAAAACCCTAAAGAAACATTGGAATGCGACCTTAAAATGGAGCACTTAGCGGTACCTGATCTTAAAGAAGCTATAGCCCATTGCGAAACGGTTGCAGATTACACTTCAAGAGAATTATTTGAAAATATCTTGGAAAGTGAAGAAGAACACATAGATTGGCTTGAGACACAATTTGAAAGAATTGATCGTGTCGGTATGGAAAACTATTTACAGTCTATGATGTAGTCTTAATGAACGGCCGAGAATATAAACGGTTCAAATTCTTTTAGTGCTTTTTCATATACCTTACGTTTAAACGCAACCACTTCTTCTAGTGGTTGCCAATAATCTACCCAACGCCAGTTATCAAACTCTGGCTTTGGGGATAGATTTAAACAAATGTTACTCTCATCAGTTTGTAGCTTTAACAAAAACCAACGTTGCTTCTGACCAATGCATTTAGGCATGCTGTTTTTACGAACCATACGTTCAGGTAATTTATAGTGAAGCCAATCTTTTGTATAAGTGATAACTTCGACGTGATGCTGATCCAGCCCGGTTTCTTCTTTTAGTTCACGGTAAAGAGCCTGTTTGATAGTTTCATTTGGCTGAACACCACCCTGAGGAAATTGCCATGCCTGTTGACCAAAGCGCTTACACCAAACGACATGCCTTGATTCATTGCATACTATAATGCCAACGTTTTCACGAAAACCCGATGCATCAATTACATGTTGATTAGAATCCATCACTTCCTCCTGCCCTATATTGTTGCATAGGACAAGTAATGGGGCAATTTGGACTGCGTCTAGATAAGTGTTTTTAATATATAATACAGATAGTTAGCTTATTAAATTTGTCACTTTTAACCACTTTGAATATTAAAATATGGCACTAGCATTATTTGATTTAGATGAAACGTTGATCTCTGGCGACAGTGATTATGAGTGGGGAACCCACCTTGTTAGCATTGGCAAAGTAGAAGCTGAATACTACACAAATGAGAACGAACGTTTTTATCAAGAATACCTAGCTGGCACTCTCGATGTATACGAGTTTTTAAAGTTTGCTTTGCGGCCACTGGCGAATCACTCATTCAATGAATTATGTGAATGGCGCGAAGAGTATATTAACCAACGAATTAAGCCAATAATTAAACCTAAAGCAAAAGACTTAATTAATAGGCATCGCGATGCAGGTGACCATTTGATTATCGTAACGGCAACCAACAGTTTTATCACGCAACCGACCAAAGAAATATTTGGTATGGATGACCTTATTGCAACTGAACCAGAAATAGTCAATGGAGAGTTTACTGGCGAGGTTTACGGAACCCCAAGCTTTGGACCCGGAAAAGTTACACGATTGCATGAATGGCTAAAAGACTCTAGCCATTCGTTAGAAGGTAGTTATTTTTATTCTGACTCACGAAATGACATTCCACTGTTAGAGTTAGTATCCCACCCTATCACTGTTGATGCAGATGAAAAACTTAGTGAACATGCTAGCCACCATGGATGGCAACAGATCAGTTTAAAATAAAAAATCTCAAAATGATTGGCCAAATTCTTTTTTATACTGCTCTTTAAATTCACTCATAGAATATTTATGGTTCTGAGTGCCGTTATGAGCAACCTTAATTGCACCCATTAACGCAGCAATTCTACCTGTAACTTCCCAGTTTAGTTTATTCATCAAACCATAAACCAAGCCACCTCTGTATGCATCACCACAGCCAGTTGGATCTTGCACAGAAGTCGCTTTAACTGCTGGAATATCTATTGATTTTCCTGACATGTGAATGACAGACCCTTCGCCACCACGTGTCACAATGGCAGCCTCAACTTTTTCTGCTATCTGCTGCATCGACAATCCCGTGCGCTCTTGCAATAACTGTGACTCATAGTCATTTACACAAACATAAGTAGCTTGCTCAATAAACTTTAATAGTTCTTCACCATCAAACATGGGTAAACCCTGACCCGGATCAAACATAAAAGGAATTTCTGCATCCACACATTGTTGCGCGTGCTGTACCATGCCATCTTTCCCATCTGGGGAAATCAGAGCAAGGGTAATCCCATCTTGCGTAGGTATTTTATTCTCATGCGCGTTATTCATGGCACCCGGGTGAAAAGCTGTAATTTGATTATCATCTAGATCGGTAGTGATAAATGCTTGTGCGGTATATTCACTATCGAATTTAGTAATATGTTTTTGTTCTATTCCACACTCAGACATCCACTTTGAGTAGGGATCAAAATCTTGGCCGACCGTGCCCATTGGAGCCCCATCACCACCGAGTAAATTAAGATTATATGCAATATTTCCTGCGCAACCACCAAACTCTCTGCGCATCTGTGGCACCATGAAGCATACATTTAAGATATGAACCTTCTCTGGCAAGATATGTTCTTTGAAACGGTCTGGAAATACCATAATGGTATCGTAAGCAAGAGAACCACAAATTAGCGCAGACATCGTATTAATTCCTTTTTTTATTTAAAAAATATTGGCACAAATTGTGCGAAAACGAAGAGTATCAGATAATGTCGAAACAATTTAGAGTGCTTTACACATGTTAGATATAAAAGATGAATTAATTCGACATTACGCATGGCTCCGCCAACATGGATGCAATGATTCTCACAGTGGAAATGCGTCAGCTCGTGATACGGATACCATTTGGGTAACACCCACCGGCGCCTGTGCAGATACTTTACAATCTAGTGAGTTAGTTGCCTGCTCCCTCGACGGATCCTGTGGAGATCAGGCCTCTTTTGATGCAAAACTGCATATTGAAGTTTATAAACAAAACGATAAAGCTTGTGCGGTATTTCATAGCCATGGGCCACACACCATTGCATTAACCATGGACGGAGAGAATTTCATACCAGAAGATTTTGAGGGGAAATTATATTTCCCAATCGTACCTGTTCACACGATCAACTTTGATGATTATACCGATAAATCTCCAAATCTCGTGGCAAATACCTTAAGCAAACATCGCATCACGGTCGTACGCGGGCATGGCGTATATGCGTGTGCAGAATCCATCAACCTGGCATACAAATGGACCTGCTCATTAGAACATTCTGCAAAAATTGCATTTTTGCGTCAGCAAATTCAGCGCTGACCCTAGCAAACAACAAGCAAAAAACTGGCACAAACTAGACCTCCACCATCTGGAAGTCATCCTTCATCGCTCCACATTCAGGGCACTTCCAATTGAATGGAATATCATCCCAGCGTGTGCCCGGCTCTAACCCCTCTTCTGGTGCACCTTTAGCTTCATCGTAGATCCAGCCACAAATTACACACATAAATGTTTTATACTGCATTAAATATTTTTTCCTAATAAAATGAAGCTATCCATCCAAAAAATTAAACCAATACATAAACTTGGTTTTATTAATGTACGTTATTTAGAAGAACAAACTTATTACTCTAATGTTAATTAAAAAATGACCACTTCAACTATCACTCCCGTTGTCTTAGCATTTTCTGGCGCTGATCCGACAGGAGGTGCTGGCATACAAGCGGATATTGAAACCATTGCAAGCCTTGGTTGCCATACTGCGCCCATCATAACTTCTGTGACAGCTCAAGATACTAACAATGTCGTGGACACCTCTCAAATAAACGAACATTTTATAATCCAACAAGCACGTGTGGTATTGGAAGACATGAAGGTTGCCGCAATCAAAATAGGTTTAATAGAAAGTGATACCACGGCAATGGCTATTCACACTCTACTCATGGATTATAAGGATATCCCTGTAGTACTCGACCCTATTATTATCGCGGGTGGTGGCAAAGTATTAGCCAATGCAGATGTAGTCGATGCAATGAATACCTTATTAGTTCCACTCGCAACGATTATCACACCTAATAGCGATGAAGCACGAAGCTTAGCACCCGAGGGCGACACATTGGATGCTTGCGCGATGGCACTTTTAGAACGTGGCACACATTACGTTTTAATCACAGGCACGCATGAAAAAACGGAAGATGTATGTAATTCTTTATACGGCAATAACCGAAAACTAAATACACATGCCTGGCCACGCCTGCCAGACCAATATCATGGCTCGGGCTGTACACTTTCTTCAGCGATTGCAGCCAACATTGCACGTGGGCAAGATATTGTTTCTGCAACACATCAAGCTCAAGAATATACCTGGAAATGTTTGCAAGCAGCGCGCCAACTTGGCATGGGGCAAAAAATTCCTAATCGCTTTCACTGGTTAAAATAATAATTTCAGACCCTCATGCAAAAATCTTCTGGATTACTTTCACACCTACTTTCTGGTTTATATGTAATTGCAGATGCTGAACTCATTGGCAATGCTGATATTGTGAGTAAAACAGAAGAAGTCTTACAGGCCGGTGTAAAAATTTTGCAGTATCGAGACAAGACAAACGCACAAAAAGATCGCTACTCTATTGCAGAACAACTTCGCAGACTTACACATGATTATGAGTCTTTATTAATTATTAACGATGAAGCTTCATTAGCTCAATCAATTGATGCAGATGGGGTTCATTTAGGAAAAAATGATACTTCTATTGAAGCAGCAAGAGAATTACTAGGAAAAAATAAAATAATTGGTGCTTCATGCTATGCACAATTTGAGAATGTATATCCTGCCATTTCTGCATCTGCTGATTACATTGCGTTTGGCAGCTTTTTCCATTCACCCACAAAACCTAATGCACCCAAAGCAAATATAGATCTTATCATTAAAGCCAAGCAGCAATTCAATACGCCTATTTGTGCCATCGGTGGGATCAACCCGCAAAATGCAAGCACCATACTGCAAGCAGGAGCCGATATGATTGCGGTAATAAGCAGTATTTTTAATGCTTCATCTCCTAAGCTAGCTGTGCAAGAATATTTATCAATAACATAAACTTTTCAGAGACATTATGACTACTTCAGAACAAGCATTCGAAGAGGCGCAAAAATTCATTCCGGGTGGGGTTAATTCCCCGGTGCGTGCATTTAAAGCAGTAGGTGGATCACCTGTGTTTATTAAACGTGCGCATGGCTCACGAGTTTATGATATCAATGACAAAGAATTCATCGATTATGTTGGTTCATGGGGCCCTATGATATTAGGCCATGCACACCCCGAGGTACTTGATGCAGTTCGACAAGCTTCCGAGCATGGTTTAAGTTTTGGAGCTCCCACCGAGATAGAAACTGAAATGGCAAAACTGGTTTGCGAACTGGTTGAGTCGATAGAAATGGTGCGCATGACCAGTTCTGGCACGGAAGCCACCATGAGCGCTATCCGCTTAGCGCGTGGTCACACGGGTCGTAATAAAATCATCAAATTTGAAGGTTGTTATCATGGTCATGGTGATGCATTGCTGGTGAAAGCGGGCTCAGGCGCACTTACTCTTGGCGTACCCAGTTCACCTGGTGTACCAGATGAAACAGCAGAAAATACAATTACACTCACCTACAACAACATTGAAGAAGTGGAACAAACCTTTGCAAAAATAGGTGATGAAATTGCATGTGTAATTGTTGAACCGATCGCAGGCAATATGAATTGCATTCCACCCATCAAGGGCTTCTTACAATGTTTACGAAAAGTATGCTCTGAGAACAAATCGATTTTAATTTTTGATGAAGTGATGACTGGCTTTCGTGTAGCTAAAGGTGGCGCACAACAGCTCTATAAAGTAGTGCCTGATATCACCACGCTCGGTAAAATACTTGGCGGCGGCATGCCAGTAGGTGCACTGGGTGGAGAGCGAGCCATCATGGAATCTCTTGCGCCTACCGGACCTGTATACCAAGCAGGCACACTGTCAGGTAACCCCATTGCCATGACTGCAGGGCATAAGACGCTGACATTACTCTCTGAACGCGGCTTTCATGACCAACTACATAGAAAAACCAAACAATTGGTTGATGGCTTATTAGACGCTGCAAAAAAGAACAATGTACCTCTCACTGCAAATTATATAGCCGGTATGTTTGGTTTATTTTTTAGTGAAGAAGAAAATATTACTACATTTTCTCAAGTGACTGCCTGTAACCAGGATCATTTCAATACATTCTTTCATGGTATGTTAAAGCATGGAGTATATCTTGCCCCTTCATCTTATGAAGCAGGGTTTATTTCTGCAGCGCATACCGAAGAAGATATTGAGAAAACGATTGAGAT